>DATHGU010000055.1:0-2693 GCA_035317495.1 Solirubrobacteraceae bacterium | reverse complement strand
CTCGCACCTGCCGTCGGTCACCTGCTCGTTGGCGAGCACCGTCGCGTCCTTCGGGCACCATTTCACCGCCGCCTCCTTGCGATAGGCGAGCCCGCGCTCCAAGAGCTTCAGGAAGATCCACTGCGTCCAGCGGTAGTAGCTCGGTTCGTGCGTGGCCAGCTCGCGCGACCAGTCGATCGAGATGCCCCACGAACGGAACTGCCGTTGGAAGGAGGCGATCGATTCGGCCGTCGACAGGCGCGGATGCACGCCCGTCTTGATCGCATGGTTCTCGGCCGGCAACCCGAACGAGTCATAGCCCATCGGATGCAGCACTCGGCGGCCGAGGCGTCGGTGGAAGTGGGCGATCGCGTCACCCACCGAGTAGACCTTCAGGTGGCCGATATGGGGTTCACCGCTCGGGTAGGGCAGCATCTCGAGCACGTAGGAGTTGCTCGAGCGCCCGCCCGCATCGTGCTCGTTGGAGACCTCCCACGTATGCTCCCGTGCCCAGAGCTCCTGCCAGCGAGACTCGATCGCGCGCGGCTCATATATGTGCTCGGCCATCGGAGATCGCAGGTTAGCGGGCGGCCCCGGCGCGGCTGCCGTGGGCCAAACGACGTTCCTGGGCGGCGCCGATGGAGGCCGCGGCGCTCAGAGCCTCATCGAGGCGTTGTGACCGACGCGGCCTGGCCGCTCACGAAGCGACTGCGGGCGCGCAGCAGCTCGACGATCTCCGCCGGAGCCTTGCTCGGCGAGCCCGCATCGAAGGGCGGCTGCGGGTCGTACTCGATCGACAGTTGGATCGCCTGCGCGACCTGCTCACCCGCGATCGCCGCCGCGAGCGCGAGCGCCATGTCGATCCCGGCCGACACGCCGGCCGCCGTGACGATCTTCCCGTCGAACACCACGCGCTCGGCAGTTACCTCCGCGCCCAGCTCGCCGAGCGTGTCCATCGCGAGCCAGTGGCCCGTCGCGCGCTTACCGTCGAGCAGCCCTGCGGCCGCGAGGATCAGCGATCCGGTGCACACCGACGTCGTCCACGCGCTGGTGTCGTGCGCGGCGCGCAGCCACTGGAGCGCAGGACCGCCGGCGCGTGCGGCAACCTCGCCGGGCCCGCCCGGCACGAGCACGATCTCCGGGGCAGGCACCTCCTCGAGGGCGCGATCGGCCTGCACGGCCAGCATGCCGTTGTCGGTGCGAATCAGCCCTGGCTCGGCGGCGACGAACGTCACGCTCGCGCCCGGCAGGCGGCTGAGCACCTCGTATGGCCCGATCGCGTCCAGCGCGGTGAACCGGTCGTAGAGCAGGATCGCGGTGTTCATGTCGGTCTCCTTGTCGTCGTTTCACTCACGCGGCGAAGGGTGTGTCGAGGCGGCCCGCGTGGAAGCGGCGGCGGTACTCGGCCGGGCCCACCTCGAGCGTGCGCAGGAACACGCGGCGCATCGTCTCGGCCGTGCCGAAGCCGCAGTCGCTCGCGACGGAGCCGATCGCCTCGTCGCCTTCCTCCAAGAGACGGCGTGCCGTCTCGAGGCGGACGCGCTCGACGTAGCGCGCCGGGGTGAGCCCGGTCTCGGCGCGGAAAGCGCGTGCGAAATGGCGCATGCTCATGTGGGCGCGCGCGGCCATCGCCTCGACCGAGTGGTCGCCCGCGACGTCCTCGAGCACGAGCCGCTGAGCCTCACGCAGCGCCTCTCGTCTCGGCTGCTGCGCGGCCAGCGTCGCGCTGAACTGCGACTGGTTGCCGGGACGACGCAGGAACAGCACCAGGTGGCGGGCGATCGTCAGCGCAGCCTCGCGATCGAGGTCGTCCTCGACGAGCGCCAGCGACAGGTCCATGCCGGCGCTCACGCCGGCCGACGTCCAGATGTCTCCGTCACGCAGGTAGATCGGATCGGGCTCCACTTGCACGCCGGGATGCAGGCGGGCGAGCTCGTCCGCGTTGGCCCAGTGCGTCGCCACGCGGCGGTTCTCCAGCAGGCCCGCGGCGGCGAGCAGGAAGGCGCCGGTGCATACGGAGGCCGTGCGCCGCGCGCGGCCCGCGGCCTCGGAGATCCACTCGAGCACCTGCTCGTCGGCGGCTGCGCGCCGAGCACCTCGCCCACCCGGCACGATCAGCGTGTCGAGCTCCGTCGGCGCGTCGCTCAGGCGCCCGTCAGGCGTGATCGTCAGCCCGCTCGACGTTTGCAGCGGTGCGCCGTCGCCGCTGAGCGTGCGTATCTCATAGCCGCGCTCGCCGCGTCCTCGCGCCTCGGTCAGCTGAGAGGCGCCGTGGAACACCTCCAGCGGGCCCGTCACGTCGAGGCTCTGCAAGCCGGGGAAAAGCAGGATCGCGACCTGACGCGGGGTGAGGGGGCGGGCCATCACTCGATCATGACCCAAGCTCGCTCCGTCCGCAAGGACGTATTTCCAACCTTTTCTGCCACCACGGTCACGCCCGGCGGCCGTTCGGCGCAGGCGAGTCGCGAGGTTTACCATGGCTGCATGGAGCCCTCGCCGCATGAATCCAGCGGCTCTGACGACCTCCAGCGCCAGGCCTTGGAAGCAGCGCCGGCGCGGGTCGCCGGGATCGTCGAGGCGGCCGAACGCGCCGCCGCACAGCTGCGCGAGCAGGCCGAGTCGCGTGCGCGAGAACGGATCGCCGAGGCCGACCGCGCCGCGGCCAATCGCGTGCGGGCGGCGGAGGAGGAGGCCGAGGAGCTGCTGCGCGAGGC
>DATHGU010000054.1:0-3911 GCA_035317495.1 Solirubrobacteraceae bacterium | reverse complement strand
CGCGCTCTTCGCGCGCTCGTCGCGAAGGTCCGGGTAGAAGGCCGCCAGCTGGTAGCTGATCAGCATGCCCTTGTAGTTGAGCGTGCGCGAGGAGCTCGAGGAGACGTACAGTCCCGGCTGCTCGGCGGTCAGCTCGCAGATCCGCCGGATCACGTACAGCTTGCGCTCGAACGCGTCCTGGTCCTCGGCGTGCTCCGGTCCGGCGCCGACGAACAGCTGCCGGATCACCGGCCGGCACGCGCCCGCGACCTTACCCGTGTGCTGCTCGTCGACAGGCACGTCGCGCCACCCGAGCACCCGTTGGCCCTCGGCCTCGACGGTCCGCTCCAAGAGCTGTTGCAAACCGGCTCGAGCCGCGTCGTCGGTCGGCAGGAAGCACATCAGCACCCCATACGCGCCCGGCGGGGGGAGCTCGAAGTCGACGACCGCCCGCAGCAACTCGTCGGGCATCTGCATGAGGATCCCGGCACCGTCTCCCGTGCCGGGGTCCGCGCCGGAGGCCCCACGATGCTCGAGGTTCTCCAGCGCGGTGATCGCCCGCGTGATCACCTCGTGCGTCGGCTGGTTGTCCAGCCGCGCGACCATGCCGACGCCGCACGCGTCGTGCTCGAAGCGGGGGTCGTAGAGACCGACGGCCCTAGGCGGCTGCTTGGTTTGCGAAGTCATGGAAGTGCTCCCTTGGGGCGGTGCAATCCCCCGTGGCACGGGCAGGTGGGCACCTGAGGCGTGGCCAGAAAGCGTAGCAGCGCGGGGGGTCCACAAACCAGCTGCGAGCGAGAATCCGAAGCGCCTCGCGAGGGGGCCCGAGAGGAGCGTTGCACGCACCTTTCCGGCCCCTATCCGCCGCCTCCGCGGGGGTCTGTGGGCTCCTCTCGCGACGTCTCCGCCTCGCCCCACGAGCACAGCCCTCCCCTGCCCGGGCACGTGAGGCACAACCCGCGGTGCGGGTTCGGGCTCACGGCGAACGACCGCTCGCGGGCTCGCGCGATCCGCGCCGCCAGCCGCGCTTCGAGCTCCGGTCGCTCGGCGGCCCGGAAGCGAACGCCGACCGGCTCCTCCGGCCGCTCCAGGAACCAGTGGACGATCTCCACCCGCTCGGCGCCCTCGCGCAATATGGCCAACGCATAGAGCAGCCGCTGCACGCCGTACTCGCGTTCCGCGAGCTCGCCCAGCGCGACGTCCGGGCCGACCCGGTCGCTCTTGTAATCGACGATCAGGCGCCCGCCGTCCGGCTCGAGCGCCAGCAGGTCGATGACGCCCGTGATCAGCGGCTCCCGCGCCCCGAGTGAGAAGGCGAACGGATGCTCGCGACGCACCGCGCTCGCCGCCGCCAGCCGAGCGGCCGGGCCCGCATCGCCCGCCCGCGCGATCAGGGCGGCGATCTCCTCGCGCTCGCCGGGTGCCACCCGCAGCGCCAGCTCGCGCGCGACGCCCGCTATCTCGGCGGAGGACACCGGCCGAGGTCTGGCGAAGTCCAACGACTCCATCAGCCGATGGATCAGCGTCCCGCGCGCGCGCGCCTCGAGGCCACGCTCGCCGGCGGGCGCACGCGCCGCCGCGCGATCCTCTGGGATGCCGAGCACGCGTTCGAGGTAGTAGCGATAGCCGCAGCGCTCGAGCTCGCTCAGCGCCGTGTAGCTGAGCGACGACAGGCTCTCGCGCGCCGGCTGTGCGGCGCGCGGCGGGGGCTCGTCGGCCCCCTCGAGCTCCGCCGCTTCGCATGGGCCCTGCGGCGCGGCCACCGTCGCGTCCAGCGCGTCCGGCGGCGCCGACGGCTGGTCGGAGGCAAGCACCGCGCCCACGGTGCCCGGCGTGTTCAGCCTGCAGCGCACGCGCACCGAGCCTCCCGGGCCAAGCCGGAGATCGTGCACCGCTGCCTGACCGGCACGAGCGAGCTCGGGCAGCTCCTCGGCCAGTGCCGGGGCGAGCCAGGAGATAGGGGTCGGGGGCTCGCGCCGCGGCCAGCGCTCGAAGTCGATCGAGCCGCTGAGTAGCAGCCGCTCGCGCGCGCGCGTCATGGCCACGTAGAGAATCCGCTCCTCCTCCTGCGCTTCCCGCTGCTGGCGCTCGCGGCAGAGATCCTCGTAGTCGAGCGCCGGGCTCGAGCGTGCGCCATCGAGACGCGCCAGGCGAATGCCGATGCGTTCCCCCTCGACGAGCAGGTCCGGCGACTGTGTGTTCGGCAGGCGGCCGAGGTCCGCCAAGCACACGACCGGGAACTCGAGACCCTTCGCCGCGTGGACGGTCATCAGCCTGACCGCGTCCGGCTCGACCCCCTCGACGGGCGCGTCGGGCTCGACGGTGACCGCCTCCCCGAGGTACTCGATATGGTCGAGGAAAGCGCGCAGATCGCGCCCTTCGCGCGCCTCGAAGCGGCGCGCGAGGCGCAGCAGCTTGTGCACGTTCGCCAGGCGGCGCTCGCCCCAGTCGAGCGAGAGCACGTGGTCCCGGTAGCCGCTCGCATCGACGGCCCGCTCGATCAGCTCGGAGATCGTTCGCCTCGACGCGGTCTGGCGCTCACCGCGCAGACGCTCGCAGAAGCGTCCCAGCGCCTCACGATCGCCCGGCACGAGCCGCGACCCCAGCTCGCCCTCGCCCGCGGCCGCGGCGAGCGCCGTCTCCCACACGCCGCCACCCGCCGCGCTTGCGGCCTGCGCGAGCAGCGCCAGGCAGTCGCGCGAGCAGTCGGCCAGCGGCGAGGCCAACGCGCCGTAGAGCGCCTCCTCGTCCAGTGGATTGGCAAGCGCGCGCAGATAGGAGACCAGGTCCCCGATCTGCTGGTGGCGCCAGAACGCGCCGACGGCCGCGAGGGTGCGCAGGCCGCGTAGCTGCAGCGCGCGCTCGAACACCTCGAGGTCGCCGGTCGCACGCAGCAGCACGACAACCTCGCCCGGGCGCGCCTGCCCCGCCGCGACGAGCTCGGCCACCCGCTGCGCGAGCATCCGCGCCTCGGCCTGACGCCACAGCTGCGTGTGCGGCAGCCCGGCGGCGATCCGATCCTCGAGCTCCTCCCACCCCTCGGCGTCCGTCAAGAGCAGCTCGACCAGCGGCTCCTGCAAAGCACGCGCCTGCGCATTGGACTCCGACCGATCCGCGACGGCCGGCGACCCATTCGGGACGGCCGGCGCGTCCGCGTCGGCGCGTCCAGCGAGGAGCGGGGCGTAGTCGGAGAAGCGCCCGGAGAAGACCAGGTTCACGACATCCAACAGCCCCCTGCGACTGCGGAAGTTGTGCGTGAGCGCGACGCTGCCGCCGCGCCGTCCGAGCTCGACTCGCCGATCCCGAAAGAGCCTCACGTCGGCGTGCCGGAATCCGTAGATCGACTGGAACTCGTCCCCAACCGTGAAGAGGTTCTCGCGCGCCAGGGCTCCGAGGATCTCGAGCTGGCGCGGATTGGTGTCCTGAAACTCGTCCACCATCAACAGCTCGAAACGATCCGACCAGCCGCTCCGCACGTCCTCGCGCTCCGCCAGCAGGTCTCGCGCGAGCAGCTCGAGGTCGTCGAAGTCGACTGCCGCGCGCGCGCGCTTGAGCCGCTCGTAGGCCAGGCCGAAGCGCTCGAGCAGCTCGTCGAGCAGCGCACACGCCTTCGCGGCGTCGACCTCGAGCGCCTCGGCACGACCGTCGACGGTCACGGGCGGCAGCCGCGGAAGCCGCCGGCCGCGGCTGCGGAGCTCCCGATGGACCTGTTCGAGCATCGCGCGTACGCGGTCCACGCGGAAGGCCGCGAGCAGATCGACCGCCGCGCCCCGTTCGCCGATCAGGAACTCGCGCACGGCCGCTTCGAACGCGCGCTCCCGCAGGCGTCCCGCGAGCCCCTCGTCGATGATCGCGAAGTCGGGGTCGAGTCCGGCCGCCAACGGATGAGCGCGCAGCAGGCGAGCACAGAAGCCATGGAAGGTGCCGACGAA
>DATHGU010000053.1:0-3100 GCA_035317495.1 Solirubrobacteraceae bacterium | reverse complement strand
TCGCGGCGCTGCAGGTGCGCCGCGCCGCGCGCCGCTCCGATGCCGAGGTCGTTCATGCGAACTCGATCCGCGCGGGGGTGGTCATCGGGCTGGCGCAAGCCCCGTCGGCCGCGCGCGTCGTGCACGTGCGTGACTGCCTGCCGCCCGGACCGCTGACGACCGCCACCATGCGCCTGATAGCGGCGACTGCAACGACGATCGTGGCGAACTCGCAGTACACGGCTCGCTTCGTTCGCGCGGCGGCGCCAGACGCGCCCGTCGAGGTGGTGTACAACTCCGTCGATCTCCAGCGCTTCGACCCTGCACGGATCGATCGCGCCGAAGCGCGGGCGCGTCTTGGCGCCGTCGGCGAGCGGCGCGTGCTCATGGCGGTGGTCGCCCAGCTGAGTCCCTGGAAGGGGCAGGACACCGCGATCGAAGCGCTCAAGCTGCTCCGCGAGCAGGGAGTGGACGCGCATCTGCTGTTGATCGGCTCGGCCAGGTTCGTCGCTCGCGCTACGCGCTTTGACAACGAGGCCTACCTGGCCCGCCTGCGCGAGCTCGTCGCGAGCTCCGGCCTGCGAGACCACGTCTCATGGCTCGGCGAGCGCGACGACGTCCCCGAGCTCATGCGCGCCCTCGACGTCCTGCTGCTGCCCTCCTGGGAGGAGCCGTTCGGCCGGGCGATCATCGAGGCGATGGCGCTCGGGGTGCCCGTGGTCGCGACGAGCGTCGGCGGACCCGCGGAGATCATCGAAGATGGACGCCAGGGCTACCTGGTCGCGCCGCGCGAGCCGATCGCATGGGCCGAGGCGATCCGCCGACTCGCTGAGAACCCGGAGCGCGCGCGGGAAATGGGATCGGCCGGTCGCCGGCGCGTCGAGCAGGCGTTTACGGTCGCAGATCACGTGGCGGCCACACTCGCCGTGTATGAGCGAGTGACGCGCAGGCCGCTCGGCCTGCGCACGACGTGATCCCGGTCGGGCCATGCCCGACGTGATCCCGGGCGGCCCTGGCGCCGCGATCGCCGGCCGTTTCGGTGAGTGGCGGGTGATCTCGCAGCCTTGCAAAGTCCACACGCGCACCCTAAGGTTGCAAGCCGTGACTGCCCAGGCAGTCACCCTTCGACGCGCGCCGCGCTTGAACTTGCATCACCACCACGAGTAACGACGCAAGGATGCCCGCCACTTACTACCTAACCCACCTGCGCACGCTCGAGGCCGAGGCGGTTCAGGTGATGCGCGAGGTCGCTGCCGAGTTCGAGCGCCCCGTGCTGCTGTTCAGCGGGGGTAAGGACTCGATCGTCCTCCTGCGGCTGGCCGAGAAGGCGTTCCGCCCAGGCCCATTCCCGTTTCCCGTCATGCACGTGGATACGGGTCACAACTTCCCCGAGGCGATCGAGTTCCGCGACCGGCGGATGGCTGAGGTCGGGGAGCGGCTGATCGTGGCGTCGGTCGAGGACTCGATTCGGAGCGGACGGGTCGTCGATGAGACGGGTCCGCGGGCCTCGCGCAACGGGTTGCAGACGGTGACGCTGCTCGACGCGATCTCCGAGCACGGCTTCGATGCGGCGTTCGGCGGCGCCCGCCGGGACGAGGAGCGTGCGCGCGCGAAGGAGCGGATCCTGTCCTTCCGCGACGAGTTCGGCCAGTGGGAGCCCCAGCGCCAGCGCCCGGAGGTCTGGAGCCTCTACAATGCGCGCATCCGCAAGGGAGAGCACGCGCGGGTCTTCCCGATCTCCAACTGGACAGAGCTCGACGTGTGGCAGTACATAGCCGAGGAGGACCTCGAGGTGCCATCGATCTACTTCGCTCACGAGCGCGAAGTGTTCGCGCGTGACGGGATGCTGTATGCCGTCAGCCCGTTCGTCGAGATGAGCGATGGGGAGCAGGCGTTCCTTGCCCGCGTGCGCTACCGGACGGTCGGCGACATGAGCTGTACCGGGGCGGTCGAGTCGAGTGCCGCCACGCTCGAGGAGGTCGTTGCGGAGATCGCTGCGACGGAGGTGACCGAGCGTGGTCAGACGCGCGGTGATGACCGGGTCAGCGAGGCGGCGATGGAGGATCGTAAGCGGCAGGGGTACTTCTGATGAAGCTCCCCGGCTCGGCGGACGTGGCGAGCAACGGCAGCGCGGGCGAGGGTAAGGTCGGCGCCGAGGTGGCGGTGTCTCCGCCCGAGGCCGCGCGGGACGTCTTCCGCCGGCTTACCGAGCGCCCGGCCGATCTTCTGCGCTTCGCCACCGCGGGCTCGGTCGACGACGGCAAGAGCACGCTGATCGGGCGTCTGCTGTACGACTCCAAGCAGGTGCTCAGCGACCAGCTTGAGCACGTCGAGCAGGCCAGCCAGCGAATGGGCCATGACTTCCTCGATCTGTCCCTGCTGACCGACGGTCTGCGCGCCGAGCGCGAGCAGGGCATCACGATCGACGTCGCCTACCGCTACTTCGCCACCGCCCAGCGGCGGTTCATCATCGCCGACACGCCGGGCCATGAGCAGTACACGCGCAACATGGTCACGGGCGCCTCGACCGCCGATCTGGCGATCGTCTTGATCGACGCGCGCAAGGGCGTCATCGCGCAGTCCAAGCGCCACGCGTTCATCAGCTCGCTGCTGGCAATACCCCACGTCGTCGTCTGCGTCAACAAGATGGACCTGGTCGACTACGACGAGCAGGTGTTCGACTCGATCGTCGACGACTTCGACACGTTCGCCGCGCGCCTGGAGATGTCCGATGTCACGTTCATCCCGATCTCAGCCCTGCTCGGCGACAACGTAGTGGAGCGCTCGGCGGCGATGCCGTGGTACCAGGGCCCGCCGCTGCTCTACCACCTCGAGCACGTGCACATCGCGTCAGATCGAAACCTGATCGACGTGCGGTTCCCCGTGCAGTGGGTGATCCGCCCTCCGTCCACCAGCGTGGCCGACTACCGCGCCTACGCCGGACAGGTCGCCGGGGGCGTTCTGCGCCCTGGCGATGAGGTCGAGGTGCTGCCCGCCGGGCAGCGCAGCACGATCGCCGGGATCGATACCTTCGACGGACCGCTCGAGGAGGCCTTTCCGCCGATGTCCGTGGCGCTGCGGCTGGCGGATGACATCGACGTCGGGCGCGGCAGCACGATCG
>DATHGU010000052.1:0-2380 GCA_035317495.1 Solirubrobacteraceae bacterium | reverse complement strand
ACGGTCAGCGCCGCGCCGGCCTGATAGCCGAGCTGCAGGAGCGTCGTGCCAAGCGTGTAGCCGAGGATCAGCGGGACCACGAAGGCAATCCGCGCGCCGCCTTGCGTGGCCAGCTTCGTGGAGATGTCGCCGACCGAGAAGCACAGGCCGCCCGCGAGCCCATTGGCCACGGCGGCGCCAAGCGTCGGACGCCCGATCACGATCACGGCGCCGGCGAGCACGGCCGTTCCCAAGATCCAGACGAGCACGGCGAGCGTCGAGCCGCTGTGGCCTTCGCCGCCGCTTCCGTTGGCGAGCGAGATCGCCAGCGCGACGAGCCCGAGCACGGAGACGACCACGCCGATCAGGCGGCGGCTGCCGAGCCGCCCGCCGGTGAGCCGCACCGACAGGAAGGCGAGCAGGCCGATGCCGCCCGCGGCGATGCTCTGCACGAGCGCCAGGGGAGCGAGCGCGAGGGCCGCGGCATAGAGCAGGAAGCCGCCGCTCTCCATCGCGAAGCCGAGAAGCCAACCGCGGTCCGTGAGCAGCAGGCGAAGCGATTGCAGCGGGCGGCGCAACGAGAGCGCGGGCAGCGCGGCCGCGGCTGTGTGCTCGCGCAGGTACGCGAGGCTCGTGAGCGTCGTGGAGAGCAGTGCGAGGGCGAACGCGATTGCCGTTGCGACGCTCATCAGAGGGGCAACCTACCCGGCCGCCGGGACGCCGCTACTGCAGGTATTTCTCCACGGTGCCCTCGTTTCGCGCCTGGGCGTCGTCGGGATTCTCACCGGCGGCGCGCTTCGCCCGGCGCTGGCGGAGCAGGTCCCAGCAGCGGTCGAGCTCGACCGACACACGCTCCAACCGCTGGCGGTCGTCGGCTAGCGCCTCGCTGTCGACGGCGTCTCCCTCCTCACGGCTCTGGAGCGCATGCTCCTCCTTGACCAGGGCGTCTATGCGTCCGAGGATCGATTCGTCGTCCATCGCTCCAGATTACCCCAGCGGCGCAGGGTGCTCAGCCGACGTACACGCGCGCGAGCGACTCCGCGACGCATACCGGCTTCTCGCCGCCCTCTCGCTCGAAGGTCAGCTCTGTCGTGATCTGCGCTCCGCGCGGAATCTCATCGAGCGCAGCGAGCTTGGCGCGCATCCGCACCTTGTCCCCCACGGGCATCGGCGCGGGGAAGCGCACGCGGTTGAGCCCGTAGTTGACGCCGAAGGCGAAGCCGTCGAACTTGAACATGTCGTAGGAGAAGCGCGGGGCCAGCGACAGCGTGTAGTAGCCGTGCGCGATCGTTCCCCCGAATGGGCTCTGCTTCGCCCGCTCCTGGTCGATGTGGATCCACTGATCGTCTCCGGTCACCGCCGCGAACGCGTCGATCTTCTCCTGCGTGACCAGGTGCCAGTCGCTGACGCCCAGCTCCCTTCCTACATACGCCTGGACCTCGTCGAGTCCGTTGAGGGTGAGCATGAGTCGGTGGTCCTCCGTTGGTCGCGGTTGCTGGAGCGGATGCTACGCGCTGCGCGCCCGACGCCCTGGCTCAGGCGAGCGAGGCCAGGCCGACGACGACCTGCACGGACGGCTCGTCGGGCGTCTCGCCGGCGGCAACGATCGCACGGACGCGAGCGAGCGTCTCGGCGCGCTGGCGCTCGGGCATTGCCGCGATCCAGCTCATCGACGCGATGTAGTCGACGAATTGCTCGGACTGCGCGGGCTGCGAGGCGCTCACGCGGATCTCTCGCGGCGCAGTCCAGCCGCCGCCGGCCAGAACGGCCTCGCGCCAGGAGGGGCCGTCGAAATGGGGATGTTCCGGGCGCGCCTGCGCCAGCAGCGTGCCGAGCTCGTGCGCCCACGACGCTCCGCTCCAGTCGGGAACCGTCGCAAGCACCGCCAGGCCGCCTGCGGGACGGAGCACGCGGCGGATCTCCGCCAGCGCGGCGACCGGATCGAACCAGTGAAAGGCGTCCGCGACGGTCACGGCCTCGACGGAGGCGTCGGACAGCGGGATCGCCTCGGCAAGTCCGTCGAGCGCCCGTTCTGCGCCCACGTTCGCCGCCAGCAGCTCGCGCAGCGAGTGCTGCGGCTCGACCGCCGTCACGTCGAAGCCGCCGGCGAGCAGCGCGCGCGTGAGCTTGCCCGTGCCGGCCGCCTGCCCGTGCCGGCAGCCAGGTCGAGGATCGGGCCGCCCGGCGGGATGTGCAGCTCGGCCGCAAGGGCGCCGACGACGGCCGGCGCGTAGTCCGGTCGCCCGCGCTCGTAGGCGTCGGCTACCGACGCGAACTGCTCGGCGAGCGGGTGCAGCGCCATCGGCGCATCGTACAAGCGTCCACGGGACTCGACGGCAGCACGACTGCGACGGATCGAGGCTATGCCCGAGCGCGCATCCTGCCGATACGTTCGGGTGCC
>DATHGU010000051.1:0-2006 GCA_035317495.1 Solirubrobacteraceae bacterium | reverse complement strand
GATCGACGAGGAAACCACGATCGACCCCGAGACAGGGGAGATGCGCGAACCCGAGGAACCGGAAATCGACCCGAAGAAGTTCGCCGAATACCGCGATCAGATCGACGAGCGCGACGTGACGCCGGACGACTTCGGGCGCATCGCCGCGCAGACCGCCAAGCAGGTGATCCTGCAGCGCATCCGCGAGGCCGAGCGCGACATGATGTACGAGGAGTACCGCGACCGCGTGGGCGAGTTGATCACGGGCATCGTTCAGCAGTCTGACTCGCGCTACACGCTCGTACAGTTGCGCGAACGGGTCGAGGCGCTGCTGCCCAAGTCCGAGCAGGTGGAGGGCGAGCGCTACGACCACTCGCAGCGGATAAAGGCCGTGATCAAGGAGGTTTCGCCGTCGACGAAGGGGCCCGCGATCATCGTCTCGCGGCGCGATCCCGAGCTGATCAAGAAGCTGTTCGAGCTCGAGGTGCCGGAGATCGCCGACGGCCTCGTCGAGATCGCCAACGTCGCACGCGAGCCCGGCTACCGATCGAAGATCGCGGTTATCTCGCACACCGACGGCGTCGATCCCGTCGGCGCCTGCGTCGGCCCGCGCGGCTCGCGCGTGCGCATGGTCGTCTCCGAGCTGCGCGGCGAGAAGATCGACATCATCCCGTTCAACGACGAGCCCGCGCGATTCGTCGCGAAGGCGCTGTCGCCTGCGCGTGTGCGCGAGGTACTCGTCGACGACGAGGCCAAGCAGGCGACGGTGATCGTGCCCGACGACCAGCTCTCGCTCGCGATCGGCCGCGAGGGGCAGAACGCGCGCCTCGCCGCGCGCTTGACCGGCTGGCGCGTGGACATCCGCTCGGAGACCGAGTTCGCCGCCGAGGAGGCCGAGCACGGCTACGAGGAGGAGGAGGTCCAGGGCCGCTGCGCCGCGATCCTCTCCAACGGCAGGCGCTGCCCGAACGCCGCGCTCCCCGGCTCGCGCTACTGCGGTCTCGAGAGCCACCAGGCGCTGGCGGGCATCGCCAGCGACAACATCGGCGACCTCGCCTCCGAGGGCGCTGGCGGCCAGGAGCCCGCCGCAACCGAGGGGGGCGGCGCCGACGCGGCCGAGGACAGCTCGTTTGCGGGGGGCGCGGAAGCGCTGCAGGAGCAGGCGCCGCACGCGGCCACCGAGGAGCAGGCGACATAGGGTCACACGTACCTCGGCGTCGCTGCGTCGGCTGCGGGCGCATCGCGCCAAAGGTCGAGCTCACGCGCATCGCCCTCTCCCGCGGCGGCGCAGATCGTTCCCGCCAGGCGGTCCACGACCGTGACGGCAGCCTGCCCGGCCGCGGCGCCTATCTGTGCCGCGGTGAGAGCGGCGCCGAGCCGGCCGCGGCATGCCTTGCGCTGGCGATGCGCCGCGGCGCGATCCCGCGCGCGCTGCGCTCAGCGGTGACACTTGACCCCAAGCTCGTAGAATCGGTGAGTCGATGAGCAAGAAGCGAGTACATGAAATCGCCAAGGAGCACGGGCTCTCCAGCAAGGAGCTGCTGGAGAAGCTGCGGGCTGCCGGCGTCGAGGCCAAGGCGGCCGCGTCCTCCGTCGAGGAGTCGGCGGCGCTGAAGGCGCTTGGCGCTGACGGAGCATCCGCTCCGGCCAGCTCAAATGGCGGCCCCGCGCCCGCGCCGGCGAGCGCCTCGACCGAGCCCCCTGCGAGCGACGGCCCAGCCGAGCGGCCCAAGAGCGAAACCGCGGCGCGGCCGGCAGCCCCTGCGACTCCCGCGAGCGCACCGGCGGCCAGCGCGGCGCATGCGCCCGATGCACCCGGGCCCGCAGCCACCGCCGCGGCCGCCGCAGCCGAGCGAGTGCGCCCCACGCGCGACTCGCGCACGGGCGAGCGCACCCCCGGCGACGTCGGGCCGGGAGGGCGCCGGCGCGTCGTGATCGACTCGCAGGCCTCCCGCCGCCAGCAGGGCGGTCCCGCGAACCAGCCGCAGCGTCGGCCCAGGCGCGGGCGCCGCCGCCGCGGCACCTAT
>DATHGU010000050.1:0-2392 GCA_035317495.1 Solirubrobacteraceae bacterium | reverse complement strand
CTTGGAGAACCCGATATAGAGTTTGTTGTTCGTCGTCGACCCGTCGCAGCGAATCGCGGCGTAGAACCAACGGGTCGTCTGCGGTCGTACTTGATCTGCGGATCGCATACCGAGACGCCCCCCGTGAACGTCGACAGGTCGACCGGGGAGCCCACAGGCGCGAGGCTCGTTCGATCGTAGGCCGCGACCTCGTTGTTGACGAGCTCGACGTACTGATTCGGTCCGATCGCGCCGGTTGTATCGGGCGGGGTGACGTCGCCGGCTTCCCCTTGCATCGCGATCTGCGCCGCAGCACTCAGACCGGCTGCGTTCAGCGACCCGAACGCGGCGGCGAAGGTACCGGCTGGCGCCCTGGACACTGAGAGCGAGCCACGCGTGCCCGCAGCAGGTACTGGAGCGTTGACGCCTTCGAGCTCTGCGGCCCGCTGCTTCTCGCGGGCGTAAGCGGCGGGGTCGCGGACACGCAGGGGAAGCAACGTCGGAGCGGTTGGCCTGCGATCGGCCTTCGCCGGAATGTGCCGGCTGTCCCTGGATCGTCCCAGAGGGCGCGATCGCCCGCTGCGCTTCCCCGGCGGCTGTCGCCACGCAGGCGAGTGCAACGGTCGCGAGCGCGAGCGCCGACGAGGCTCCGCCGATGATGGCCATTCGATGGCGCGTCAGGTGACCCAACTCAACTCCCGCTCGTCATCGCTCTCTTCGACCCTCGATCCCACCGGCCGCTAAGCGCCTCGGCGGCCTGGCTGTCGGGTAGCCGTGCACCCTCGTGCCGGCGCAGGAAGTGCAGCTGATCGGCGACCGCCCGCTCGAAGGGCGCCCCGGTATAGATGTCGAAGTGGCCGATCGGGTACGTGCGGACCTCTGCGCGGCCGGTCGCGCGCCAGGCGGTGTCCTGGGCGGCCTTGACGGGGGCCACCGAGTCCTTGTCGGCGATCTGGATGAGGATCGGGCAGGGAAGGCGGTCGGCCTGCAGGCCCGGCCGGTATGCGCCGGCCTGCAGCGCGATCCGAGCGGCGACCTCGTTGCGCCACGTTGGTCCCGCGACGGCGAGCATTCCGGGTTGTGCGTTCGGCGTGCTCATGAATGCGACGCTCCCGGGCGTGCCGACGACGGGCGCCGTCACCGGCTCGGCGCCGCGCAATGACGCGATGGCGTCGGCCAGTCCCTTCGCCGTCAGCCTCGCTATCCCGCCCACGCCGGCGCTGCGCGCGGCGTTCAGCATCGTCGCCACGCCGTCCATCGCCGGGACCTGCGAGATCACCGCCGCGACATCGCCGTCGGCGACGGCGACGGCGACGACGTGCCCGCCTGAATAGGACGATCCCCAGAGGACGATCCGACCGGGATCGACCCCGTCGAGCGCGCGCGCATATGCGATCGCGGCCGCATAGTCCTCGAGCTGACGGCGAATCGAGAGCAGCTGACGGGGCTCGCCCGCGCTTGAGCCGAAGTGCCGGTAGTCGAACACCACGGCGTCCAGTCCCGCCTCGGCGAAGCGCTCGGCGAACGGAATCAGTCCGGAGTCCATCGTCCCGCCGAAGCCGTGGGCCATGACCACGCACGGGCGCCTGCCGTCCTCTCCCGCAAACGCGCCTCCATCCCCGCGCATGTGCACGCCGGCGCAGCGTACGCCGCCGCTGTCGAACGAGATCGCGCTCATGTCGCCAGTGCGGCGCCCTCCAGCACCGCGGCGCGGCCCGCCGCGGCCAACCCCGTGGCAGCGCCGCGTGCACGCGCCTGGCCGGCGGGTATCGAGCGCATCTTGAGCTCGTGCTCGAAGCCGTACCACTCGAGCTGCATCGTGTGCCGCGGCTTGTTGGTGAAATGCCCCGTGTGGAACGCCTCGTCGCGGCGGATCTCCTGCTGCATCTCGCCGTCGGGCGGCGGAGCCCAGTCGCCGCTCAGCCAACGGGCGGCGAGCTTGGACTGCAGCTCAGAGAACGGGAAGATCGTCGGGATCGGCTGGCCGAGGCCTATGAAAGCGAGGTCATCGATCCCCGGCTTGAGCATCCGCTTGTATAGAGGAAGCACGTTTTCGGGCGCGGAGAGGAAGTCTGGGTCGAAGAACGGGAAGCTGATGTCGTAGCCCGTCGCGTAGATGATCGCGTCGACCTCCTCGACGGTGCCGTCGGCGAAGCGCACGCGGTCGGCCATCAGCTCCGCGACGTCGCCCTTTGCTACGGCGTCGCCGGCGCCCAAGCGCCCCAGCAGCTCGCTCGAGACGGTCGGATGGGCGTCCAGGAACTTGTGGTTGGGCGTCGGCAGCCCGAAGTCCTCCATGCGCCCGGAGAAGATCCTCGGCAGGATGCTGCCCATGCGCCGCTGCAGGCCGACGGAGATCCTCGGATTGGTCTTGACGACCTGATCAGCGGGCTTGCCGAAGATGTACTTCGGG
>DATHGU010000049.1:0-3625 GCA_035317495.1 Solirubrobacteraceae bacterium | reverse complement strand
CGCGGTGCAGCAGGTGAGCCGCGACCAGGCCGGAGACGCCCGCGCCGACGATCGCGATCCTCACAGCGCCGCCCCGCGGTTGGCCGCTCCCCGACTGTTCCCCGTGTGTTGCATTGCAGAGCTAATGTACGCGGCGGGAGGTCGGACGGATCATCGCGTAGGGCACTCTCGGCCGGGCCCGCACGCCGCTCGTCGACCGGAGCCTGCGACTTGCGGGGCAGGAGTGCATGGCCGACACGTCGAACAGAAGCGCCGTGAAGCGTGTCGCCACCCCCACGAGCGATCGTCCGCCGGCAAACGGCACGAGCGAGCACCAGAGCCTCTCGAAGTACATCCGCGCGCGCTTCGAGGACTGCTCGCGCTCGCAGAAGGATGTCGCGCAGTACATCGTCGACCACCTCGACGAGGCAGCCTTCCAGACCGCCGAGGAGCTGGCGCGGCGCGCCAACACCTCGAGCTCGACCGTCGTGCGCTTCTCGCAGGCGCTCGGCTTCGAGGGCTTCCCCGAGCTGCAGGCGGCGGCCCGCGAGGAATACCGTCGCGTGCACGCCAAGACGCCCGCGAGCAGCGCCGGCTCGCCCTCCACGCCGCTCTTCTCGCTCGACCAGAACGAGTTCGAGACGGCCCTCACGGCCGATCACCTGAACGTCGAGGAGACCGCCCGCAAGGTCTCGCGCAGCTCCGTCGAGTCGCTCATCGAGGCGATCGTGTCCGCCGAGAAGGTGCTCGTCGCGGGCACCGACCAGATGGCCTTCTTCGCCAGCTACCTGCGCCACCTGCTGATGCTGCTCGACCTGCGCGTCGACGTCGTGGCGAGCCCCTCCCAGGAGGCGCTCAGCCGCCTTGGGCGGATCGAGGAGGGCTCGCTCGTGATCGGCCTGTCCGCCGGGCGCCCGCACCCGCTCGTCGTGCGCGCGATGAAGCTCGCGCGCCACCGCAAGGCGCGCACCGCCGCGATCACCGACGCGACGCTCTCCGAGGTCGCAAAGCTCGCGCAGATCAAGCTCTACTACTCCTCCAACAGCCCCGCCTACGTGCGCTCGCACACAGCCCTGCTCAGCTTGATCCAAGCGCTCGCATACGGCGTCTACGCGCAGGACTCGGCGCAGTACGACGATCGCATCAAGGCCTTCAGGCTGAAGTAGGACCGCGCGCTCAGGCTAGACTGGGCCCATGCGCGACGAGGCCACGTTCCGCGTCAAGACCGGCCTGGCGGAGATGCTTAAGGGCGGCGTGATCATGGACGTCGTGACGCCCGAGCAGGCGACAGTCGCCGAGGAGGCCGGCGCCGCCGCCGTGATGGCGCTGGAGCGCGTTCCGGCAGACATCCGCCGCGACGGCGGCGTTGCGAGGATGTCCGACCCGGAGATGATCGCCGGCATCCAGGCGGCGGTCAGCATCCCGGTGATGGCCAAGGCCCGCATCGGACACTTCCTCGAGGCGCAGGTGCTCGAGGCGCTGGAGGTCGACTACGTCGACGAGTCGGAGGTGCTCACGCCGGCCGACGAGGCCAACCACATCGACAAGTGGGCGTTCAAGGTCCCGTTCGTGTGCGGCGCGACCAATCTCGGCGAGGCGCTGAGGCGGATCGGCGAGGGCGCCGCGATGATCCGCTCCAAGGGCGAGGCCGGGACCGGCGACATCGTCGAGGCCGTCCGACACATGCGCGAGATCACCGGTGAGATACGCCGGCTGGGCGCGCTCGCAGAGCCCGAGCTCGCGACCGCCGCCAAGGAGCTGGCGGCGCCGCTCGAGCTCGTCCGCGAGGTCGCCCACTCCGAACAGCTGCCGGTCGTGCTGTTCTGCGCCGGCGGCATCGCCACCCCGGCCGACGCCGCGCTGATGATGGCCCTGGGCGCCGAAGGCGTGTTCGTCGGCTCGGGAATCTTCAAGTCCGAGGATCCGCCGACGAGGGCGCGGGCGATCGTCGAGGCGACGACGCACTGGCGGGACCCACAGCGCGTGGCCGCCGCGTCGCGTGGCCTCGGCCCGGCGATGGCCAGCCTGGAGAGCTCCAAGCTCGACGGCGAGCAGCTCCTGGCCCAACGCGGCTGGTAGCAGCGCGGTCGATGGCCGGCGCGGAGCGGGCCCCGCTGATCGGCGTGCTTGCGCTGCAGGGCGACTTCGGGGCGCACGCGCGCGTGCTCGAGCGGCTCGGCGCGGGCGTGCGCGAGGTGCGCGTCGGGGCGGACCTCGAGGGCATCGCCGGTCTCGTGATCCCCGGCGGCGAGTCGACGACGATGACGCTCGGCGTGCGGCGCGAGGGCCTGGCCGCGCCGATCGCGGCGCTCGTGCGCGAGGGGCTGCCCGTGCTCGGCTCGTGTGCGGGACTGATCATGCTCGATCGCGAGCACCTCGGGCTGATGGACATCGCTGCACGGCGCAATGCCTTCGGCCGTCAGGTCAAGAGCTTCGAGACCGACCTCGACCTCGCCGGCTTTGCCGGCGGACCGCTTCACGCGATCTTCATCCGCGCCCCGTGGATCGTCGAGCACGGGCCGGGCGTGGAGGTGCTGGCCGACGTCGACGGACACCCCGTCGCCGCGCGCGAGG
Organism: Solirubrobacteraceae bacterium; assembly: GCA_035317495.1. Classification (GTDB taxonomy): domain Bacteria; phylum Actinomycetota; class Thermoleophilia; order Solirubrobacterales; family Solirubrobacteraceae; genus Palsa-744. The sequence continues at coordinate 1,072 of DATHGU010000049.1, read as the reverse complement.
GACGCATGCTCGCGATCGCCTTCCACAGCGAGCTCGGCGACGACGACCGCGTGCACCAGATGCTGCTCGACTGGGCTCGCGAGTTCGCCGGCCGCGCCGGCGTCAGCGAGGCGCGCTGAGCGCGGATCCCGGCGGCGCCGCGCGCTCCAGCGCCTCCCAGCCCTGGTCGAGCGCGTTCCGGGCATGCTCGGCCGCGACGCCGCCGCGGATGCCGAACAGGCGCTTCGCGCGCAGCAGGTAGACGACGACCGCGAGGTTGACGATCAAAGCGAGCACCTTGAAGACGGTCGCGCGGGTCACGATCTCGTAGATCTCCAGAGGCAGCAGCGAGGAGGTGACGAGGAACGTCAGGTACTCGGCCCAGCGACGCTGGTACCACAGCCCGGCCGCCTCGATTCCCTCGACAGCCGCGTACACGAGCAGTGCGGCGCCGAGCTCGTGCAGGTGAGCAGATGAGGTCGTGAAGAGGTTGTCGAGCTCGTGCAGGAGGCCGTGCCCGGCGTGAGCCTGGCCGGAGACGACGCCTCCCTGCAGGTCGGCGACCACTTTGTAGAACGTGTCCCGCAGCGTGCCGCGGTTGGCCGAGAAGACCAACACCAGCGCGCCCAGCGCGCCGAGCACGAGGAAGTGGAAGGCGCGGTTGACCGCGATCAGGCGCAGCACGATCATGTCGCGCAACGGCTTGCCGCGCAGCGGCAGCTCGATCTCGCTGCGCTCCGGCGGGGTCGCGCGCGTGGGGTGCTCGGGCCGCGCAAGCGCCAGCCAGCTGTCGCAACGCAGGCAGCGGTACCAGCGCGTGCCAGCGGAGTCCTCGCGGGCGAGAATCGCGTCCTGCGGGCGCAGCTCGGCGGCGTCCGTTCCGAGGAGCTCGTGGCCGCGCACGCTGCAGATCACCAGCTCCCAGTGCAGGCGCGGGCGGAATCGTCGCGGCGCCTGCGTGCCCGGAGGATGCTGAACCACCGGTGAACCGTAGCTATCGGCGATACTCGCGAGGATGTTGATCTCGGTCGCCGCCGACGAGCCAGCCGGCATCGCGCAGGTGCTGGTGGCGCAGCTGGAACGTCGCGGGCAC
>DATHGU010000048.1:0-2031 GCA_035317495.1 Solirubrobacteraceae bacterium | reverse complement strand
CGCCAGCCGACAGGCGCAGGTCGACGGGCACGGCGACTGCGCCGAGCAGCAGGCACGCGTGCAGGGCGTGGGCGAACTCGAGCCCGGCGGGCAGCGCGATCGCGACGCGCTCGCCCGCCACCACCCCACGCTCGGCCAGCTCCTCGGCCGCGAGGAGAGCGCTCGCCAACAGCTCGGCGTACGAGCAGGCGCCTGCGGGGGTGTGCAGGGCGGTGCGATCGGGACGAGCCGCCGCGGCCCGTGTCAGCCATGCCTCGACCAGCATGGCCCACAGGCTAGCCTTCCCGCGATGAGCGTTACCTGGACAAACGCCGCGCCCGCCGACGGCGAGCGGTACACGGATATCCGCTACGAGAAGTCAGCCGCGCCGGAGGAGGGAATCGCGAAGATCACAATCGCGCGTCCCGAGGTCAGAAACGCGTTTCGCCCGCGCACGATCGTGGAGATCTCGCGCGCGCTCGAGGACGCGCGCGAGGACACCCTGATCGGCGCGATCGTGTTGACGGGCGAGGGCACCGACGCGTTCTGCTCGGGGGGCGACCAGCGCGTGCGCGGGGACTCCGGCTACCTGGCCGACGACGAGGCGGCCGATCGAAGATCGGCCAGCGCGAGCGTGGGGCGCTTCCACGTGACCGACCTGCACGTGCAGATCCGTCGCCTGCCGAAGCCGGTAGTGGCGATGGTCGCCGGCTACGCGATCGGCGGCGGACACGTGCTTCAGCTCGTGTGCGACCTGACGATCGCGGCGGACAACGCGCGTTTCGGGCAGGTCGGACCGAAGGTCGGCTCGTTCGACGGCGGCTTCGGCGCCGGCCTGCTGGCGAACCTCGTGGGACCGAAGAAGGCCAAGGAGATCTGGTTTTTGTGCCGGCAGTACTCGGCCGAGGAGGCGCTTGAGATGGGGATGGTCAACACGGTCGTGCCGCTGGAGCGCTTGGAGGAGGAGACCGTGCAGTGGTGCCGGGAGATGCTCGCGCTCTCGCCCTTCGCGCTGCGCCTGCTGAAGGCCAGCTTCAACGCCGCCGAGGACGGCCTGGCGGGCATCCAGCAGCTCGCGCACGACGCCAACCTGCTGTTCTACGGCAGCGAGGAGGCGCAGGAGGGGCGCGACGCCTACCGTGAGAAGCGCACGCCGGACTTCTCGCGGTTTCCTCGGCGAGCGTAGCCGGGTGCGTTCGTGAGCGCGGTGCGCATCTGGGTGATGGCTGCGCGCGTGCGCACGCTGCCGGCGGCGATCGCGCCGGTGCTCGTCGGCACCTCGCTGGCGCTCGGCGCCGGGCACTTCCATCCGCTGGCGTTCGTCGCGGCGCTGCTCGGCGCGGTGTTCATCCAGGTGGGCACGAACCTGTCGAACGACTACTCCGATGCGCGTCGGGGAGCGGATACCGAGGACCGCCTCGGCCCCGTCAGGGTGACGGCCGGCGGGCTCGTGCCGCCAAGCCAGGTGCTGCTGGCGACGTACGTGACGTTCGGCCTGGCGGTGGCGTGCGGGGCATATCTCGTCGCTGTCGCCGGGCCGGAGCTGCTGGCCGTGGGCGCTGCCTCGATCCTCGCCGGAGTGTTGTACACGGGCGGGCCTCGACCTTATGGTTATGAGGGATTGGGAGAGGTCTTCGTGTTCCTGTTCTTCGGGATCGTGGCGGTCACCGGCTCGTATTTCGTGCAGGTGCAGCATCTTCCCTGGCAGGCGTTCGTGTGCGCCGTCCCGGTGGGACTCCTGGCGAGCGCGATCCTCGTGGTGAACAACGTGCGCGACCTGGAGACGGACAGGCGCGCGGGCAAGCACACGCTCGCCGTGCGCCTTGGACGCGAACGCACCCGCGCGCTGTACACGGCGATGGTCGCCGGCGCGCTCATCGCCGCGCCGCTCCCCTGGGCGTTCGGCTCGATGAGCGCGTGGCTGCTGCTCAGCTGGCTGGCGCTGCCGCCGGCGATCGCCGTGGTCGGCGTCGTACGTACGCGCAGCGACGGCCCCGCGCTGAACGGCGCGCTGGCGAAGACAGGCGCGACGCAGCTGCTGTTCTGCCTGCT
>DATHGU010000047.1:0-4685 GCA_035317495.1 Solirubrobacteraceae bacterium | reverse complement strand
AGAGCCGACTCCGTACCGCCCAGCGAGCCTGGACCGGCGTAGGAGAGTGGCCCGCGAATCGTCACCTCCTTCATATCGTCATCACGCGGCCCCGAAGTTGAGCTTCCGAGCGTGAGCGCAAGCATCGCGGTGGCGGTCGCGCAGCCGAGGGCGACGCTCCACAGCAGCACCGCGGGCGCGCCGATGTGCCCCCCGGCCACGAGCAGCACGGCCATCCACGCGACTCGGCCGGGCCCGAGGCCGAGCTGATGTGCATAGAAGGCCATCAGCAGCACCAGCGGGAGCAGCCCGATCGCCACGAGCGCCAACGCGGCGGGCCGGCGGGGGCGCAGCTCCGGTGACACGATCAACAGCCATACGTGCATGGCCGGCAGCAGCAGCAGGGCAGCGAACGGGTTGAGCGCCCACACGACGACGCCTACTCCGAGCAGCACGAGCAGCATCCCGACGCCCGCCCCGTCCGAGTCCGGGCGGGCGCTCAGGCCGAGGCGCCGCAGGAGCATCGGCCACAGCAGCCAGGCGAGCGCGAACACGAGCAGCACCGCGAGCACCGCGCGCGCCGCGGCCCCATCGAAGCCGAGCGCATTCGGCGGCAGCGGCGCGGAGGGTGTCGCTCCGATGATGCCCAGCGCGCCGAGCAGTACGGCGAACAGCGCGGCGCCCAGGAACGGCACGGCGCACAGCAGCGTCCACAGCGACCAGCGGCCCACGGCTTGACGGCGGCGGCGGGCCCGGGCGAGGCCATCGGCGGCGACGATCAGCGGGGGCAGCAGCAGCGCGGCGGCGAGCAGCCGCACCGCCCAAGCGGGGATCGTCTTGCGCTGTATGAGCAGGCCGGTCTGCGTACCCGAGGGCAGGTCCGCGCCGCTGTCCAGCGCGTCGACCGCGCTGAGCACGGCGCGGCCGAAGGCCTCCAGACGTTGGGCGCTGACGCGATCGGAGGAGGACGGCCCGTGTTCGCCGCTCACCTGCACGAGCACGGCCCCGATGCCCGCCGCGTTGAGCGGCCCCTGTTCGCCGACCGTCAAGGGAAACGCCAGGTGCGCGAGCTGTCCAATGCCGCTCGGCGCCCCGGGGTCGGAGCCGGTCTCGAGCGTGATCGCAGAGTCGACGGTGCGCTGCAACCGGACGGGAGCCGAGCCGGAGGCGTCCGAGTAGGGCACCACGAACGGCTTGCGCTCGCGCGTGCCGGCCAGATCGCCGAGCACTATCGCGCCATCGAAAGGGCCCGAGTGGCCCGCGGCGAAGTCTGCCGCCCCGGCATCGCCGCCGCTGCCTCCACTCGTCGAGACCAGCACGATCGTCCGTTGCGTCTCGCGCGCGGCGAACACGCGCGCCAGCTCGAGCAAGGCCGCCGTCGCCGACAGCTCGGCGCGCGCCCGGCCGGCGGCGGCATCACGGTGGGCAACGATCACGAGCGGCTTCGCGTCGGTCGAGCCCGGGCGTTGCGCAACGATCGTCGTCAACTGGCGCTCGCCGTCGATCGTCTGGCCGGTGAAACGGCGCGTTCGAACCGTGAACCCCCCGACCCAGCCCTCCGGGCTGTGTGCCCCCGTTCCGCCGAGGCGTTCGAGCTCGCGCGCGATGTGCCCCGCAAGCGCCTGATCGCCGCGACTGCCCGGGCGCCGATTGGGGAATTCGGCAGCCAGGCCCGTCAGCTCGGCGAACGCGGGCCGTCCTTCGAACGCGTCGGGCGCGAGCGTCGAGCGCAGCGGGTTCGCGCGCCCGGTCAGGGAGAACGCGGCGATCGCGAGTGCGAACACGAAGGGCACGAATGCTGCGCGATACAGGCGCCCGTTGAGCATTCTCTAGACCATAGTTCGATGACCGGTCCCCCGGGAGCGCCAAGCGCGCGCTCACCGTTAGGTATCGTGCGGCCGCGTGCTGCAGCCCGTTGCCGTAGGAAGCAAGACGCTCGCCGATTACACGCACATCTGCGGGCGGGAGCTGATCGCCGAAATCAACGAGCTGGCCGAGCCGCTGAAGGGCCAGAGGGTCGTGCACATCTCGGCCACCGCGTTCGGCGGAGGCGTCTCGGAGATCCTCTACACACTCGTGCCGCTGATGCGCGACGTCGGGCTGGACTGCGAGTGGCAGGTGATCTACGGGCGCGAGGAGTTCTTCAACGCGACCAAGCTCATGCACAACGCGCTACAGGGCGCGCCGCAGGACCTCGACGAGGAACAGTGGGCGACCTGGCGGCAGTACAACGAGATGAACGCGCGCGAGCTGTCCGGCGGGTGGGACGTGTGTCTCGTGCACGACCCCCAGCCGGCGGCGCTGTTCGGGCTGGTGCCGGAGAAGGCCAAGGGCTGGGTGTGGCGCTGTCACATCGACCTGTCGACGCCCAATGAGCAGACGATCGCCCATCTCCTGCCATACATCCAGCACTATCCCGAGTCGCTCTTTCACATGCGCGAGTACGTGCCCGCCGGGATGGGTGGTCACGTCAACGTCGTGCCGCCGGCGATCGACCCGCTGACGCCGAAGAACATGGCGCTCTCGCCGGAGGACGGCGCGTTCGTGTGCGGGCAGTTCGGGATCGACGTCGATCGCCCGCTGATGTGCCAGGTCTCGCGCTTCGATCCGTGGAAGGACCCGCTGGGCGTGATCGACGCCTACCGCATCGTCAAGCAGTCGCTGCCCGAGCTGCAGCTCGCGCTGGTCGGCTCGATGGCCAGCGACGACCCCGAGGGCTGGGATTTCTTCAACGCGACGATCGCACACGCCGACGGCGATCCCGACATACACATCCTCAACAACTTCAACAACGTGGGCGCGATCGAGGTCAATGCGTTCCAGTCTCATTCGGATGTGCTCGTGCAGAAGTCCACGCGCGAGGGCTTCGGCCTGACCGTCTCCGAGGCGATCTGGAAGGCGCGTCCGTTCATCGGCGGCAACGTCGGCGGCATTCCGCTGCAGATCGAGGACGGCGTTACCGGCTTTCTCGTCTCGAGCGCCGAGCAATGCGCCGATCGTGCGCTCGAGGTCCTCAAGGACCCCGCGCTGGGCAAGTTCCTCGGCAGGCGTGGCAAGGAGCACGTGCGCACCCACTTCCTCACCCCGCGCTACCTGCGCGACTACCTGCGGATCTTCAACGAGTTGAAGGAATCATGAGCGGCGAAGCCGCGGTCACGCGAGCACGGATGTCGAGCGTTCGGGTCAGAGCGCCGACAGGATGGAGGCGCGAGCATGTCTGAGCCGGTTCCGCTGGTGCTCGTGAGCAACCGCGGACCTGTCACGTTCGACGCTGCAGGCGACACGCAGCGAGGCTCGGGTGGCGTCGTCACGGCGCTCACCGGGCTGGCCACCCATCGCGAAGCGATCTGGATCGCCTCGGCGATGAGCGAGTACGACGCGCAGGCCTCGCGCGAGCACGGCGAACGATCCTTCCCCGTGCGCTCGCCCGCCGGCGACGTGGAGTTCCGCGTGCGGCTGGTCGTCTCGGACGCCGATGCGTACGACCGCTTCTACAACGTCGTCGCCAACCCGATGCTGTGGTTCATCCAGCACTACCTGTGGGACCTGTCCAATGCGCCGGACATCCGGCGCGAGGAGATCGAAGCGTTCGAGTTCGGCTACAACGCCGTCAACGACGATCTCGCGAACGCGGTGGTGCAGGAGCTGGAGGGCGCCGAGGAGCCCGTCGTGATGATCCACGACTACCACCTCTACACACTGCCCGACCTCGTGCGGCGCGCGCGGCCCGATGCCTTCCTGCACCACTTCGTGCACATCCCCTGGACGCAGTCCGACGCCTGGCGGGTGCTGCCGACGCGCATCCGCGAGGAGATCTTCACCGGCCTGTTGGCGAACGACATCGTCGGCTTTCACACGCGCTCCTATCAGCGCAACTTCCTGCAGTGCTGTCGCGACCTGATGGACCTCGAGGTCGATTTTCAGCGCGGCCTCGTGCACTTCGGCGAGCGCGAGGTGTGGGTACGGGCATACCCCTTGCCGATCGATCACCAGGCCACGCGGCGCATCGCGCAGAGCGCCCGCGTGGAGGAGTTCGAGCAGGAGCTGTTGCGCCGGCGCCGCGACTTCCTGATCCTGCGCGTCGACCGCGCAGATCTGAGCAAGAACGTGCTGCGCGGGTTCTCCGCGTTCGACCTGTTCCTGGAGCAGCATCCGGAGTTCTCCGAGCGCGTTACGTTCGTCGCCCAGCTGATGCCCTCACGGACCGACGTGCCGCAGTACGCCGAGTACCTCGAGGCGATCGAGGCACTGGTGGCGGTGGTCAACCATCGCCACGGCACGCCCGACTGGATGCCCATCCAGCTGAAGCTGCGCGACGACCTAGAGGAGGCGATGGCCGCCTACAAGCACTACGACGTGCTGCTCGTCAACGCGATGTTCGACGGCATGAACCTGGTGGCCAAGGAGGGGCCGATCGTCAACGAGCGCGAGGGCGTGTCGATCCTCTCGGAGAACACCGGCGCGCACGAGGAGCTCGGGCAGTACGCGCTGTCGGTCAACCCGTTCGACATCCAGGAGCTCGCCGACTCGATCCACGCGGCACTGACGATGGCACCGGAGGAGAAGCGTAGGCGCGCCGACGGGCTGGTCGAGATCGTGACCTCGCGCGACCCCGGCGACTGGATCGACGAGCAGCTCGCGGACATCCGCGCGAAGGGCCGGACCCGCTAACCTTCGGCGCTGCGCCTCACGGTGCCCTCTCATGA
>DATHGU010000046.1:0-6499 GCA_035317495.1 Solirubrobacteraceae bacterium | reverse complement strand
CGCGCGCTGGTCGATGGCATCTCGGGGGTCGACATCACGACGGTGCTGTTCGACACGGCTGCCGACCCCGTACCGACCTCGCGACCGCCCGTGCCTTGGACGGCCAAGCCGCTGCCCGGGCCCGCCAAGCTGCTGGGAGAGGCGCTGCGCGAGCGTACGACGGTGCCGGCCGAGATGTCGCGCGGAACGCGCGCGCTGCTGCGCGCGCCGCGCAAGGCGCTCTCGCAGCTCGTCGACGGCCTGTCGAGCGTCGGCGCGACGACGTGGGCCGGCATCCACGCGCCGGCCCCCGACAGCCCGTTCAACGTGGACATCGGGCCGCACCGTCGCTACACGTTCCTCGACGCCGACCTCGAGCAGTTCAAATCGATCAAGGACTCACTCGGGGGGACGCTCAACGACGTCGTTCTCGCGTCGGTCAGCCTGGCGCTCGGACGGTACCTGCGCCGGGAGGGCGTCGACACGAAGGGACTCGAGCTGAAGGCGATGGTGCCGGTGTCGGTGCGCGCCGACTCCGACCGCGGTGCGCTCGGCAACCAGGTCGCGGCGATGTGGGCGCCCCTGCCGGTCGGCGTGGAGAACCCAGCGGAGTGCCTGCGGCAGATCACCGCCGCGATGGAGGACCTGAAGCAGTCCGGTCAGGCTGTCGGCGCGCAGGTGCTCACGAACCTCGCCGGCTTCGCCCCGCCGACGATCCTCAGCCAGGCCGCGCGCCTGCAGGCGCGCCAGCGCTTCTTCAACCTCGTCGTCACGAACGTCCCCGGCCCGCAGTTCCCGCTATTCGTGCTCGGCCGCCGGCTGCGCGTCCTCTATCCGGTCGTGCCGCTCGCCCGGCGCCAAGCGCTGGGCATCGCCGTGATGAGCTACGACGGCCATCTCGGCTTCGGCTTGCTTGCCGACTTCGACGCGCTCCCGCAGCTCGAGTCGATCGCCGGCGACCTGAAGCGGGCGATCGCCTCGCTCGCGCGCGCCGGCGGCGTGCAGCCCTCCGCCAAACGCCGTGCGAAGAAAGCCGCTGCTCCGCGCAAGAGCGCGAGCAAAGCGCCGGCCGGGCCGGCGAGCGCAAAATGACGGGGTCCTCCGCGTCGCGGCTGGTGGCCGTCGAGGATCTCGGCAGCTCGCAGGTCACGGTCGTCGAGCAGACGCCGCACGGAGCGCTCGCGGTTGGCATCAGCGAGGGCGAGCCATTCGCCGTGTCCAATCGCTGTCGCCACCTGTTCGCGCCGCTCGGAAGGGGGCGCGTTACCGAGAAGGGATGCCTGGAGTGTCCGTGGCATGCTTCGCTGTACGACGTGCACACCGGCAAGATGCTGCGCGGCCCGCAGGGAGCCTTCAAGCCGTTGGCGGGCGTCGTCAAGGCGACGGCCGGCGCCCGAGCGCTGAAGACGTTCCCTGTCGAGCTGCGCGACGGCGCGATCTGGCTGGTCGGCTGAGCGACCATCCAGCCGGGCCGTCGCTGGAGCCCGCTCAGTCGCTGGTCTCGTACTTGAACGAGATCGCCAGCCGTACTCGATAGTTCTTGATCTTCCCGTTCTCGATCGAGACGTCCTGCCTGATCACCTCGGCGATGCGCAGGTCGCGCACTGTCTTGCCCGCCGTCTCCACCGCGCTGCGCGCGGCGGCCTCCCACGACTCGCTGCTTACACCAATCACCTCGGTGACTCGATAAACCGCGTCAGCCATAGCAACCATCCCCTCTCTAGACGTTGGTCCTGCGACTCTCGCATATTCGCGCGGGCTGGTGAGCGCCGTGGTTCGCGTGCTGGACGCGGATACGATCCGCTCGTGCGCCTGGCCCTCTGTCAGATGAACGCGACGGTCGGCGACATCGCCGGCAACGCCGAGCTGATCCGCGCGGGCCGCCGGCGCGCGCTCGAGGCCGGCGCGGACCTGGTGCTGTTTCCCGAGCTGGCGCTGACCGGCTACCCACCCGAGGACCTGCTGCTGCGCGAGCAGTTCCTGGCCGATGCCGCCAAGACGCTGCGCGAGCTGGCGTCCGACACGCACGGAATCGTCGCGATCGTCGGCTTCCCGGAGCGCGCCGAGGACGTCTACAACTCGGCGGCCGTGCTCGCCGACGGAAATCTGCACGCGGTCTACCGCAAGATCTACCTGCCCAACTACGGCGTGTTCGACGAGCAGCGCTACTTCAAGGCCGGACCGGCGGGCGCGGTGATCGACATCGGCGACCGATCGGGGATCCAGCGCGTCGGGCTGACCGTCTGCGAGGACATCTGGGAACCCGGCCCGCCCGCGAGCGACGAGGCGCTCGTCGGCTCGACGCTGATCCTCAACATCTCCGCCTCGCCCTACCACGCCGGCAAGGGGCTGCAGCGCGAGCGGATGTTCGCGCAGCGCGCGCGCGACAACCTCGCCTGCGTGGCTTTCTGCGCGCTCGTCGGCGGACAGGACGAGCTGCTGTTCGACGGCCACTCGTTCGTGACCGATCACACGGGCGCGACGATCGCGCGCGCAGCGCAGTTTCGCGAGGAGCTGCTCGTGTGCGACGTGGATCTCGACGCCGCCAACGCCGCGCGGCTGCGCGAGGCCGGCCATCGGGCCGCGGTGCGCTCGCCGACCGCCTCCCGCGGGCCCTCGACCGTCGCCGTGCTGCCCGGCCTGCCGGACACCGCCACCGGCGGCGTGGCCGTGGCCGCGGGCGCGGCCGCGGCCGCGGAGTCGCCGCACAGCGGCGGTCCGCTCGCCGCACCGATCGAGCCGCTCGAGGCCGAGGTGTACGAGGCGCTCACGCTGGGCCTGCGCGACTACGTTCAGAAGTACGGCTTCCAGCGCGTCGTGCTCGGCCTCTCGGGCGGCATCGACTCGGCGCTCGTCGCGTGCCTGGCCGTCGACGCGCTGGGCGCCGAGCGGGTCAGCACCGCGATCATGCCCTCGCGCTTCTCCTCCTCGGACACGCAACGAGACGCTCGCGCGCTGGCGGCGGCGCTCGGCGCGCGTACGCACGAGCTGTCGATCGAGGCGCTCGTCGAGGCGTACGACGAGACGCTCGCGCCGGAGTTCAAAGGGCTTCCCGACGACCTCACCGAGGAGAACCTGCAGGCGCGCATACGCGGCAACCTGCTGATGGCGCTCTCCAACAAGTTCGGCTGGCTGGTGCTGGCGACCGGCAACAAGTCGGAGATGTCGGTCGGATACACGACGCTGTACGGCGACCTGGCGGGGGGCTTCGCGGTCATCAAGGACGTCCCCAAGACGCTCGTCTACGGACTGTGCGCGTGGCGCAACTCACCCGCCGCCGCCTCCGGCCGAGCGCCCTCGCCGATCCCCACGTCGATCATCGAGCGCGCGCCCTCGGCCGAGCTGCGCCCCGACCAGCGCGACGAGGACTCGCTGCCACCGTATGAGCTGCTCGATCGCATCCTGCAGGGGTATGTCGAGCTGCACCTGGGGCGCGAGCAGCTGATCGCCCAGGGACTGCCCGCGGCCGAGGTCGAGCGCACGATCCGGCTCGTCGACCTCGCCGAGTACAAGCGCCGCCAGGCGCCGCCCGGCATCAAGGTCACCGAACGCGCCTTCGGGCGCGACCGGCGCATGCCGATCACCAACCGCTACCGAGGCTGACAGCGCGCGTGTCCGCTCCGCGCCGGCTGCATGTCGCAGCGCCCGCGAGCGCGCTGGCGCTCCTGCTCGCCGTCTGCGCGCTGGCGCTCGGCGCCTGCGGCGACACGCTGCAGGATCGCCCGATCCCGCACAACACGCTGGAGACGCTGCTCGTCGCCCCCTACCCGGTCTACTGGCTCGGACGGTCCTTTCAGGGGATGGCGATCACCGAAGCCACGCACGACCCGGGCGGCGCCTTCACGGTGCAGTACGGCGACTGCGTGGAGGGCGGCCAGAGCACGTGCGTGCCCGCCCTGCGCGTCGTCACCTCACCCGACAACAGCTTCGTCGCGGGTGGGACGGCGCGCGCGCGCACGGCGCGACTGCGCGGTGTGGAAGCGCTCATCGCACGCGAGGGGCAGGCGATCGAGATCCCGACCGGCGGCGTGGTGGTGGGCGTCTATGCCGACAGCGCCCGCCTGGCCGCCGCCGCCGCGCAGACGCTCGTGCCGATCAACGAGCTCGGCACGCCCGGCGCGCAGCTTCCCGCGCGCCTGCCCGACACGGGCTTCGGCTCGACGCCGCTGCCCTCGCCGCTGCGCGCCCTGCGCTAGCGCGAGCCTCCCGCCAGCGCACGCACGGCGATCGTCATGCGCGTCACCGCGCATGTCCGCCCGGCGTCGTCGCTGAAGCGCACGTCCCACACCCATGTCGTGCGCCCGCGGTGCAGCCGCGTAGCCTGCGCGTGCACGACACCTTCGGTGATCGGGCGCAGGAAGCTCGTGCTGTTGGACATGCCCATCGCCGTGTTGCCCTCCCCCATCACGGCCAATGCGGTCGCCATCGAGGTCATCGACTCGGCGATCGACGCGTAGACGCCGCCGTGCACGAGCCCCATCGGCTGCTTGATCTCCTCGCGCACCTGCACCTGCGCGGTGACCTGCGACTCGTCGTAGCCAAGCAGCTCGAGTCCGTAGAGGCGGTCGAAGCCGCCCACCGATCGTTCATCGGTCTCCCGCGCTTTCCGCTCTGCACCCGGCTTGGCCATCGCGGCGCCACGATAGCCTACGGACCCCGCCCCGGCCGCTTCCGGGGCCCGCAGCACGGGCGGGACGACGATGCCAATGAGCCGACTGGACGACCTCCCCCCCGACCAGCGCGCGACGCTCTCGCTGCTGCTGGGCAAGCGCAAGAGCTACGCGGAGGTCTCCGCGCTGTTGAACATCCCCATGCGGGCGGTGCGCGACCGCGCGCTTGCGGCGCTCGCGGTGCTCGCCCCCAAGGAGGCGCGCGAGCTGACGCCCGAGCGCCGCGCGGAGATCGGCGACTACCTGCTCGGCCAGCGCACGAGCGTCGCCGAGCGCCTGGCGACGCGCGCATATCTCGAGGGTTCCGCGCCGGCGCGCGCGTGGGCCCACGCGCTGGTCGACGAGCTGGCGCCGCTGGCGGACGGGCCGCTGCCCGAGATCCCCGCTGCGCCGGCTGCGACCCGCGGCCCAGGCGATCGCCTGCCGCACCCGCCGCGCTCGCGTTCCTCCGCGCCGAGCTCGCGCCTCGGCGGGGCGCTGCTGCTCGCCGCGCTCGTCGCCGGCGTCGTGGTCGCGGTGATCCTGATCGCCGACGGCAACGGCTCGTCGCACAAGCAGAGCGCCGCCACTCCGACGACCGCCACGAGCACCGCGACCGGCAGCGGCGCGACGAGCACCTCGGAAAGGGCCAAAGAAGAAAGGCGCATCACGCTCAGGCCGACCGATCGGGCCAGCAAGGCGGTGGGCGTCGCCGAGGTCCTCTCGGAAGGCAGCAAATACGCCTTCTACCTGGCCGCCGAACACCTGCCCCCGTCGAAAGGGTTCTTCTACGCCGTCTGGCTGTACAACTCGCCGAGCAGCTTCGAGGCGCTCAGCAGGAGCCCGGCGGTTGGCTCCAACGGCCGCCTGCAGGGCGGCGCGCTGCTGCCGAGCGATGCCGGAAAGTTTCACCGCATGCTGCTCACGAAGGAGACCAGCAGCCGTCCCACCCGCCCCGGCCCGATCGTGCTCAGCGGCAGCTTCGGCCTGCACTAGTTACTAGTCGAGCAGCTTGCCCGGGTTCATGATGCCGGCGGGGTCGAGCTCGGCCTTCAGCGCGCGCAGCACCGCCAGGCCCGTGTCGCCGACCTCCGCGCCCATCCACGGCGCGTGGTCGCGCCCGACCGCGTGGTGATGGGTGATCGTCCCGCCGCCCTCGGTGATCGCCCGGCTGGCGGCTTCCTTGACGCTCCGCCACTGCTCGAGCTCCTCGCCCTCGAGCTGGCGCGCGATGAACGTGAAGTACAGCGAGGCGCCCGTCTCGTAGAGGTGCGAGACGTGGCACATCACGAGGCCCGGCGTGCCGCATGCGCGCAGGGCGTCGACGATCGCCCCCGCGACCTCGCCGCGCAGGCGCGTCAGGCTGGACCACTGCGTGGCGGTCTCGAGCGTCTCGACCATCACCCCGTGCGTGAGCAGCTCATCGCGCAGGTAGGGAGCGGCGAAGCGCCCCTTCAGCCAGGCCTCTCCCGGCGAGCGCCCGACGGCCATCCCCCCGCCGCGCCGCGCCGCGGCGAGCGCCCGCTTGCGCCTGGCCGCTACCTCCCGCTCGCGACCCTCGAAGCCGAGGATCGCCAGGCACCCCTCGCGGTAGCCGCGCGCGCCGAGGTACATGCGCCCGAGCCTGCCCTTCACCCCGCCCGACCCGGCGAGGGCCAGCGACATGCGCGTCTCCGCCTCATCGGACAGCCGCGCGACGTCCGGTGAGGCGCCCTGCTGGGCGAGCTCGCGCAAGACCTCCACGCCGGCCGCGAAGTGCTCGAAGAAGACCCCCTCGTAGACACGCTCGCGCGGGGCCGCTCGGACGCGCAGCGACAGCTCGGAGATGACCCCCAGCGTCCCCTCGGACCCGACGAGCACCCCGCGCAGCG
>DATHGU010000045.1:0-2891 GCA_035317495.1 Solirubrobacteraceae bacterium | reverse complement strand
GCTGATGGTGCGCCGCCGCCGTCCGCTTCTCGCCGGACTGCCACCGCTGACCAGCACGCCGAGCGGGCTCAGCTTCCCCAGCGCGCATGCGTCGACGTCGTTCGCCGGCGCGCGCTGCTACTCGCGGCTGGGGCTGCCCGCGGCGCCGCTGTATGCGCTGGCCGTGGGGCTTTCGATGTCGCGGCTGTACCTCGGCGTGCACTATCCCTCCGATGTGCTCGGCGGGGCGCTGCTCGGCACGGCGTTCGCCCGGCTGCGCACGCCGGCCGGGTGCGCACGCGCGGGCGAGCGCCCTGCGGGGCGGGCATGAGCGGCAGGAGCGCGCCATGAGCACGCGCATCGGCATCGTGGGCATGCCAAATGCGGGCAAGTCGTCGCTGTTCAACGCGCTGACGAAAGCCGGCGCGGAGGCCGCCAACTACCCGTTCACGACGATCGAGCCGAACGTCGCCGTCGTGCCCGTGCGCGACGAGCGCCTAGAGCAGGTAGCGCGGACTGTCGGCGCCTCGGAGATCGTGTGGGACACGGTTGACTTCCACGACATCGCCGGGCTCGTCGCCGGCGCGCACGAGGGCGAAGGGCTGGGCAACCGCTTCCTCGCGAACATCCGCGAGACCGACGCGATCGTGCATGTCGTGCGCGCGCACGGCGACGAGAGCGTCGTGCATCCGGAGGGCAGCGTCGATGCGCTGCGCGACATCGAGACGATCGAGACAGAGCTGGTGCTGGCTGATCTCGAGCAGGCCGAGCGGCGCCTGGAGCGCGTCGCCAGGCAGGCGCGCGGCGGCGAGCGTGCGGCGATCGCCGAGGAGGCGTGGCTGGCGAAGGTCGTGGGGGAGCTGCAGGCGGGCCGTCCGGCGCGCGGCGTGGCCGTTCCCGACGAGGCGCCCAACGCCGCACGCGACCTGGGCTCGCTGACTGCCAAGCCGGTGCTGTTCGTGGCGAACGTCGACGAGGGCTCGGAGGAGCTCCCGCCGGAGATCGCCGCGCACGCCGCGGCGCAGGGCGCGCGCGCGGTGGCCGTCTCCTCGCGCATCGAGTCGGAGCTGGCCGAGCTCGAGGACGACGACGCGACCGCCATGCGCGAGGAGCTCGGCGTGAGCGAGTCGGGCCTGCAGCGCGTCGTGCGCGAGGCGTTCGCGCTGCTGCGCCTGATCGCCTTCTTCACCGCCGGCGAGGCCAAGCCCGCGCAATCGTGGCACCTGCGCGAAGGCCTCAGCGCCTGGCACGCCGCCGGCGAGATCCACTCGGACATCCAGAAGGGCTTCGTGCGCGCCGAGGTGATCGGCTGGCGCGAGCTCGTCGACGCCGGCGGCTACGCGGGCGCGCGCGAGCGCGGCACTCTGCGCCTGGAGGGTCGCGACTACGTGATGGCCGACGGTGACGTCATGACCGTCAAGTTCGCGCCCTAGCGGCCCGCTGGCCGGCGCCATACCGCGTCCTCACTCGCTTACCGATCAAAGATCGGCCAGCAGAGCACACTTCGCTCCCTGCGTCCTTGTCTGGCTTGGCCATCGGGCCGCTAGGCGCGCTCTGCGAGCCGCTCCGCGAGCCGTCGCATGCCGAGCTGGCCTGCGTGGTGCGCGCCGCCGGCAAAGTCGGTCGAGGCGTCGGGCGGAGCCTCGATGTCGATTCGCTGCAGGGTGGCGATCTGCTTGAACGTGCGCAGCAGCGCGTCGTTGTCCCTCAGCGCCGCGGCCGTCCGCGGGCGCATGTCGTCCTCGCGCCGCCTGACCTTCGTTGCGGCCGCCTGGGCGGCGAGCAGCACCTCCTCCAGCGGACCGTAGCGGCGCAGCAGCTCGGCGGCCGTCTTGGCGCCGACGCCCGGCGCTCCGGGGATCCCGTCGGACGGATCGCCGCGCAGCGCGATCAGGTCGGGCACCAGCCGCGGATCGACGCCGTAGCGCTCGCGCACGTCGGAGGGGCCGAGCTCACCAGACTCACCGCCCTTGCGCAGCTCGAGCACGGCGACCCGCTCGCTGACGGCCCCGTACAGGTCGCGATCGCCGGTCATCAGCAGCGCGCGGCCGCCACGCTCCTCCTCGACGCGCGCGAGCGAGAACATCACGTCGTCGGCCTCCAGCTCGCTGCTCGACGCGATCGCCCAGCCGAGGCTTGCGAGCAGTGCGGGGGCCAGCGCCCACTGCCGCGCGAGCTCCGGCGGCATCGGATCGCGATGGGCGTGGTACGGGGGGTACAGCTTCACGCGGTACTCCGCCTGCTCGGCGCCCAGGCACGCGACCACGCGCCGCGGTCGGCCCGCCGGTGGGCGGGAGTCGATGTAGCCGAGCAGCGCGTTGACCGTACCGAGCAGCGCGTTCACGGGCCGGCCCTCGCCGTCGACGATCGATTTCGGCAATGCGAAGTAGGAGCGGTAGAGCAGCCACGGGATGTCGGCGCTCAGCAGCGGGCGGGGCGAGTCCACCCGCGCAGGTTAGAGCCGTGCGCTCGCTGCAGCGACTCCGAGCGGCGCGTGCACGCATGGGCGGCCGTAGCGCATGCCTGCACGCGCTACGGCCGCCCCGCTACGGCCGCGCCGAGCCCCTCTGGCCCTGCCACATCCGCACGAACGAGAAGGAGCGAGCAGGCGCGCGCGGTGCTGCCCATTCGCGGGAGCGCCGTCTCGCCCGGTGCTCGGCCCTGCGCTCGACAGCAGGCGGCGCGATACGCGCCGCCGCCGCAGGGACGCCGCTCGGACTGACTCCTTCGAACGGCAGGCGATCGCCGAGGCCGGCGAGCTCGAACTCGCGTTGGATGAACGACGGCCCGCGGATCAGCGCGACGCCGTATCCGCGTCGTTGGCACAACCCGCTGCGGAAGGCGATCACCGCAACCCCCGTCGAATCGATGTGCGTGAGCTTGCTCAGGTCGAGCGTGATCGCGCTCGTCGC
>DATHGU010000044.1:0-3451 GCA_035317495.1 Solirubrobacteraceae bacterium | reverse complement strand
GGACGACGCGCAGGGCGGCCGGTGTCCCGCGGATCTTGAACGTCCGACAGCCCGGCCCGCAGGTTGGCGAGACGGCCGTTGTGCCTTCGATCTCAAATGGCGTTGAGGCGGGCTGGCCTTCGATATCGAGGACCCGCACCTGCCCCTCGAGGTTGCCGGCGCGGCGTTCAAGCCAGCCGGCGACGATCTCCGACCCTGCGTTCGTGGCGACCGCGAGCTGCTCGGAGGTGGGCAGCGGCAACACACACGGGTTACACGCCGCGAGCGGCCGCGCCGCCAGCGTCCGTGCGGCGGCAACCTCACGCGGGAGCGGGAAGGCCACGAGCACGGCGACCACGACGGCGAGCCCAATGCCGATCAGGGGCTCTAAGCCCAGTAGCCGCCAGTGCCGGCGCTCAAGCGTGGCGTCCGGATGGGGATTTGCGGCGAGCAGGCGAGGGCGAACGCGGAACACATGCGCGTAGCTGACCAGCGCGATCACCACGACGAGCGCGCTCTTGATCAGAAGCGTGCGGCCGTACGAGCTTTCCCACAGCAACGCGGGATGGCGCAACTGCACGTACGCGTTCAGGACCCCGGTCAACGCCACGACGAGGAAAGCCGGCAGCGCGACGCGCCCGAAGCGAGGCAGCAGCTCGCCTGTGACCGCCCGACGCAGCTCCGGGCCCGCGTGGCGCAGCCGTGTCAGCCATACCCACGCGATCACGGCTATGCCGCCTAGCCACAGCGCGCCGGCCACTAGGTGAACCCAATCGACCACGACCGCCAGCGCTCGTGGCGTGGCAGAGTCGGCGTGCCCTGACAGCGCGAGCTCGCCGAGCGCGAGCGCCGCGACCACGCCGCCGTACCGGGGAGCCATCACCGCGCCCGCGACGGCAAGAACCAGCAGCACGATCAGGCCAACGCGGGCGAGGCCGGGCGTGTCGGAGAGCAGGAACGCATGGATCGCAGCGGGCGAGATACTGCCCGCGGCGATCTGCGTTTCCACCAGCACGACCCCGGCGGCCAGCGCTGTCGCGATCAGCCCGGCGTCGAGCACGAGCGAGCGCTCCGCGCGCACGACCGCTGTGGCGCCGTCGTCGCCGAGCACCCGGCGCACACGGACGGGCAACAGCCACAGATCACCGTCGCGACCGCCCAGGAATGTGCGCAGCATCAGCGCCCCGGCGAACAGGAACAACGCTGGATAGAAGGCGGCTCTGAGCAAAGTCCGCAGCCAGCCCAAGCCCGCCAGCGGACCGGCGACGGTCGTCGTGGCGCCGCCGAGCGCGGGAGCCTGGACGCCGAAGGAGAACGAACCCTCAAGCTCGTGGCCGTCATCGGTGGAGACGCTGTGCCACTCCACCCGGTAGGAGCCACGCGGCAATGGACGGGCGGGGCGCAGAGCTATCTGCAACGTGGCCGGGAAGCTCACGCTGCCTGCGATCCGCCGTCCGCTCTGCGCCTGATAGACCGCCGCGGTGCTCAGCCGTTGGTTCAGCGCCTCGTTGAAGCGCATCAGCACCTCGCCCGGCGGGATCGCGCTCCGAGCCCCGGGGGCCGGCGTTGAGCCCTCGAAGTACGCGTGGGCAAGCGCGGCCGACGGGCTGCACATGAGCAACAACACGCTCGCCAACAGCACCACGGCCACTGAGCAAGACGGAAAAGAGCGACGTGCGTTCATGGACGACCCCAGGGAGACTACTAGGGCACATAGTAGTATTGCCGCAGTGTCCGGGCACATTTAAGCCTCTGGATCAACCCGGAGACATGCGGCAGGCGACCAAGTGGCGATGCCCGACTGACGAATGCAAACCCGCCTCGGTGTGGATCAAGGCCGACAGGCTGCACACGCTGATCCCGCGCGAGACGCTGCTGTCGCGCGGCCTCTACGAGCGCCGTGGCGCAGTCGAGCGGGAGTGCGGCAGGCTCAAGCACGAATGGGCGCTCGTGCCGCGACGCATTCGACGCATCGACCGGGTCCGGCTCATCCCGACCTGACGATCCTCGCCAAGCTGTCGTGCGCGCTTGCAAGGGCACGAGCCGTACCGCTCGCAGCGTAGCCCAGGCTGAGGGATACTTAGTCGGCGATGTCGCAGGAGAATGTGGAGATCGTGCGGGCGGCCTACGAGCATCTCAATCAAGGTGACGTCGAGGGGTTCATTGACCTATGCCTCGACGACTTCCAGATGGATATGTCGGAGCGCGTATTCAACCCGGATATCTACCGAGGCCGTGACGACATCCGGCGGTTTTATCGCGGAGTGAGAAGCGTTTGGGAGAGCTACCGATGGGACGTCGAGGAGGCGCGAGCCGAGGGCGACTCGGTGGTGGCGATGCTTCACTGCCATGCGCAGAGTCGGGAAGGCGGGCCGCCGGTGGATTGGCATGTCGCCTGGCTGTGGAGATTCCACAACGGGCGGCCGATGTCGCTTCGGTTCTATCGCGACTCGGCGCGGGCGCTCGAAGCCGTGTGGCCGGCGGATTAGGCGTGGCCGCTGGGACCGCGCCTAACCAGGCGCGCACGCCTGCTCGGATCTCCGTGGCTTGTACGGAACGACCTCGACTCGGCCTGTTCTCGGGAACGCGCATGGCTCGGCCTAATCTGAAGGACCATGCCTGCCGCCACCTATGCACCCGTCAAAGGCGACTTGCACCGTCACGGCACGCTGCGCCACGCCCATCCGCATGCCGGGCCGCACGAACACGACTCCCACCTCGTCAATGAGCGCCCGCGCGAGGATCACGGCGAGCACGCGCATGGGCACTCTCATGGCCTCGTGGACGAGAGCATCAAGCGCTCGCGCGAGGGCGTCCAAGCCGTCACGCTCGCGCTCGCGATCCTCGCGACGACCGCCGCGGTGCAGGCGCTCGTGTTTGCGTTCAGCGGCAGTCTGGCGCTACTGGCCGACCTGATCCACAACGGCGGCGATGCGTTGACGGCGATCCCGCTCGGCGTCGCATTCGCGCTGCGCTCTCCCCGCGCCGAGCGCTGGGCGGGCCTGGCGGTCGTGGGCGCTATCTTCGTTTCCGCGTGCGTCGCCGCCTATGAGGCGATCTTGCGCCTCATCCAGCCATCCACGCCCGGCCATCTGCTCGTCCTCGCGCTCGCCGGCGCGGTCGGGTTCTCCGGCAACTGGGTCGCCGCGCGGGTGCGCACTCGAGCCGGGCGCCGACTGGACAGTCCAGCGCTGATCGCGGACGGCGATCACGCGCGCGTCGACGCATACGTCTCACTCGCCGTGATTGCAAGCGCACTCGCTATAGCCGCGGGCGCCCCGATCCTCGATCCGATCATCGGCCTCGGTATGACGGTCGTGATCCTGCGGATCACCCGGGAGAGCTGGCGGACGGTACGCGGACACGCGCACAGTCACTAGATACACCAGGCCGGAACGCGAGCTCGCCCTCCTGTGGTGCGGGTTGCTACCTACATCTCAATGAATGTTAGGATGGCGTCATGGCGAAGGAC
>DATHGU010000043.1:0-3501 GCA_035317495.1 Solirubrobacteraceae bacterium | reverse complement strand
CCGACGAGCGCGAGCTCGCGGCTGATGCCGCCGTGCACATGCTCGAGCGTCGGCAGGGCGAGGCGGGCACGCGTTTCGTTGAGCTGTACGCGCCCGAGCTCGAGGCCCTTGGCGATCGGCCCCTGGGCGCTGCGCCAGAGTGCGCGCCCCAGCGCATTGCGCGGCAGGCGCGCGCCGAGCGAGTAGATCGGAAAGTGTGGCTCGCCATGGGGGTAGACGTGGGGGACGAGCGTCGCGCGCGGAATCGCCTCGAGCTCCGCGGCGAGCGAAGGCGCGAGCGTCAGGATGTCGGCGACGACGACGTCGGGGCGCAGCTCGCGCACGAGCGGTTGCGTATCGAGGGTGGCGTGCACGACCGCCTCGTAGAAGTCGAGCGGCTCGGGGCCGGAGGGGAACACCTCGTACTCGGGAGCCGCGGCGAAGATCATTCCCTCGGCCTCCACGTGCTCGCGCCAGCGCGTCCACGTCTGCAGCGTGACCGCGTGTCCGCGCGCGACGAGCGCGCGCCCCAGCGCGATCATCGGAAATGCATGGCCGGGATCGCCGAAGGCGCCCAGCAGCACCCTCCTCGGCGGTCCCGCGGCGTCTGACATCGCTGCGGCGCTCAGGCGGCGAGCTCGGCGAGCAGGCGCAGCTGCTCCAGGCGCTCGGCGGCGTTGAACGCGGTCGGCGTGACGCCGAGCGTGCCCACGCCGGCATCGCGGTAGACGGCCAGGCGCTCTCGCACGACGTCCTGCGGACCGCACAGCGACACGGTGTCGATCAACGAGTCGGGAATCGCCGCCATCGCCTCCTCGCGCTTGCCTTCGAGGTACAGATCCTGGATCGTCTTCGCCTCGGCCTCGTAGCCGTAGCGCTGGACGAGCTGGTTGTAGAAGTTCTGCTCACGCGAGCCCATCCCGCCGACGTACAGCGCGACGAATGGGCGCATCGTGTTGCGGGCGCCCTCGAGATCGTCGGTGATGCACAGGCTGACGGTCGGCGCGACGTCGAAGTCCGCGAGCGATTTGCCCGAGCGCTGGGCGCCCTCCTCGAGCAGCGGACGCAGCTCGGAGACGTGCTCGGGGGAGAACAGCGTGGGAATCCATCCGTCGGCGATCTCGCCGGCCAGCGCGGTGTTCTTCGGGCCGATCGCCGCGAGGTAGATCGGGATCCGCTCCTGCACGGGGGAGATGGTCAACTTGAGCGCCTTGCCCGGACCGTCGGGCAGGGGCAGCTCGAGCGTCTCGCCGTGGAACTCGACGCGCTCGCGCGCGAGCGCCATGCGGATGACGGCCACGTACTCGCGCGTGCGTTGCAGCTGTTTGGCAAAGCGCTGCCCGTGCCAACCCTCGGCGACCTGCGGCCCCGACGAGCCGATCCCGCAGATCATCCGCCCGTTTGACAGCTGGTCGATCGTGGCGGCGGTCATCGCGGTCATCGCGGCGGAGCGGCCGGGCATCTGGAAGATGCCCGAGCCGAGCCGGATCGTCGAGGTCTGGCCGGCGAGCCAGCCAAGCACGGTGGCAGTGTCCGAGCCGTAGGCCTCGGCTGCCCACACCGAGTCGTAGCCCAAGCGCTCGGCCTCCTGGACGATTTTGAGCTGATCCTCCGAAGTGAGGCCCATACCCCAGTAGCCGATGTGCACGCCGAGCTTCATGTGCAAGTTTCCTTTCAGCGGGAGGGATTTGTTGCCAGGCGGAGCGCCAGCTCCTACCTTTGGCCGAGTCCACAGGCCAGGAGGGCTGCGGGCGGGCACACACTATGCGAAATCGCCGCAGCCACGACAACGACGCCCTCGGGCGCCTGCGCCTCGCGATCGACTGCATGCCCGTGGCCACCCGCGAAGCGATGCTTCAGGGCGTGCGCGACAGCGAGCGGGTGATCATTGGCGCGTACGTCGACGATCGCGGTGGCGCCTGCCCGATGCTCGCCGCTCACCGTTGTGGCGGGCGCACCGACTTCCTCACCTTTGCGAGGTCCTGGGATCGCTTCACGCGCGCGAAGCGCGGCCGCCGGGTGGCGACCCCGCGAGAGCTGCGCATCCTCGTCACCCAGCTCGAGGACAGCCTCGCCCGGTCCAGCGGCCTGGAGTTCGATCAGGCGATCTCCGAGCACCGGGCGTTGCGCGGACGGCGTCTGCGCGGCAGGCGCCGGCTCCCGGCCGGCGCCGACCCGACGGGCGAGATCGTCGTCCGGCGCGCACGCTGGTCGCTGAGGCGAAGCGTCGGCAAGCACAGCGGGATTTCTCAGACCGAGCTGCACGTGGCGTCGTCCGTCTCATAGCAGGGTCTCCAGCGCGGCGGCCGCGTTGCTAAAGAGCGTCGCCTGGTCGCAAGAACATGATCTCCGGCACCACGCACGCCGGCGAGGTCTTCAGCAGGTAGCGCACCGACTCGGCGATGTCCTCTGGTCGAATCATCTCCTCTGCGGCGACGTGCTCCTTGACGAAGTCGGTCATCGGGGTGTCGACGAACGCCGGACAGAGGGCGGTCGACTTGATGCCGCTTGGGCCGAGTTCCTTGTTCATCGCTTCCGTCCATCCGACCACGCCGTGCTTCGTTGCCGAGTAGACCGACAGCCAGCCCTCCGCGCGCTTGCCGGAGATCGAGGAGGTGTTGACGACGAGGGCGTTCTTGTGCTCGGCGGCGGCCGCCTTCAGCATCTCGAGCGACTCGCGGTAGAAGAGCACGATCGAGCGCAGGTTGATGTCCAGCTGCATGTCCAGACGCTTGGTGTCGATCTCGCCGACGGTCGCCCCAACGCCGATGCCGGCGTTGTTGACGAGCACGTCGAGCCGCCCGTAGCGCTCACGATGCGCGGCGACGACCTTCTGGATCGCCGCCTCGTCGGCGACGTTCGCGGCAACCGCTTGCACGTCGAATCCGTCCGCGGCGAGCCCCGCGACTGCGCCCTCGAGCTTCTCCGGGCGTCGCGCCGCCATCGTGATCCCGAAACCTTCCTCGCCAAGCATCCTGGCGACAGCCAGCCCGATGCCGCTGGACGCCCCCGTGACGATCGCTGCGCGCTCTGCCATATCTGCCCCTCTGTTCGATGATCGATCAACACTCGCCGTAGGCCACGACGAGTGTGGCCGCCGCCTGGGCGGCGGTCGGGAGCATTCCACATCTCACTGGTAGCGTCTGCCGGCACGCGCATGATTGCCGCGCTCGCGCGGTGCTCGCGCGCGCGGAGGGCCCGTAGCTCAGTTGGTTAGAGCTGCCGACTCATAATCGGTAGGTCGCAGGTTCGAGTCCTGCCGGGCCCATCGTCAAAACACCTGCAAACGCAACGAGAGCGAGCTTATCAAGGCGTTGGGACGGCAGGCCATCGTTCCCTGCATCGTTCCCCAGCGGGCGTCTCGCGGTCGTCGGGGCCCGTGACTGACGCTCGCCGGGTGCTTGGCGCCCGACGTGCGCCGCGCAAATCCGTTGGCCGGTTCGAGCGGGTCGGGGTCTATACCCGTGTATGCAGAGACCAGCTACGACAGCACACCCGCCGGTCGCTCTGATGAAGGATCGG
>DATHGU010000042.1:0-4567 GCA_035317495.1 Solirubrobacteraceae bacterium | reverse complement strand
GCCATCCGCGCCGAGCCTAGTCGAGCGCCTGGCGGATGACCGGGTGCTTGGCCGCGGCGACCTCGTCGAGTCGCCGCACGGGCGTGGAGTAGGGCGCACCGAGCGCGATCTCGGGATCGACTGCGGCCTCGGCGAGGATCGCCGCGATCGCATCCGCGAAGGAGTCGAGCGTCTCCTTGGTCTCGGTCTCGGTCGGCTCGACCATCAGCGCCTCGTCGACGAGCAGCGGGAAGTACACCGTCGGCGGGTGAAAGCCGAAGTCGAGCAGCCGCTTGGCGAGGTCGAGCGTCTTGATCTTCAGCTCCTTCTTCATCGGCCCGCCGGACAGCACGAACTCGTGCATGCACAGCTCCCCGTAGGCCAGCGGCAGGTACTCGGCCACGCCGTGCTCGCGCAACCTCGCGAGCAGGTAGTTGGCGTTCAGCACGGCCGCTTCGGAGGCGTCCTTGAGGCCGTCTGCGCCGAGCGAGCAGATGTATGCGTAGGAGCGAACGAAGCAGCCGTAGTTGCCGTGGAACCCGCGCAGGCGCCCGATCGACTTCGAACCCTCCGGCGCGGGCCCGTGCTCGAGGGTGAACGAGCCGTCATCCAGGCGCGCGACGAGCGGGCGCGGCAGGAACGGTGCGATCCGCTCGGAGACCGCGATTGGGCCCGAGCCCGGGCCACCGCCGCCGTGCGGCTGGGTGAAGGACTTGTGCAGGTTGAAGTGCACGATGTCGAAGCCCATGTCGCCTGGGCGCGACAGTCCCATCACGGCGTTCAGGTTCGCGCCGTCGTAGTACAGCGTCGCGCCCACGCCGTGCACAATCGCGGCGATCTCCTCGATGTTGGGATCGAACAGGCCCAGCGTGTTGGGGTTGGTGAGCATCAGGCAGGCGACGTCGCCGTCCGCCTTCGCGCGCAGGTCGTCGAGATCGATGCCGCCATCGGCGTCGGTCTCGAGCTTGACCACGGCGAGGCCGGCCATCGTGACGGTCGCGGGGTTCGTCCCGTGCGCGGTGTCCGGCGTGAGCACCTTGTGGGGCTGGCCGATCCCCGATCGGTCGCCGCGGTCCTCGTGATAGGCGCGCGTCAGCAGCACGCCCGCAAGCTCGCCATGCGAGCCGGCCGAGGGCTGCAGCGAGACGTGCGGCAGGCCGGAGATCTCCGCCAGCGCGCCCTGCAGGTTGTACATCAGCTCCAGCGCACCCTGCGCCCGATCTGGGTCCTGCAGCGGGTGCAGCCGCGCGTGGCCGGGCAGCGCGGCGACGCGCTCGTGCAGGCGCGGGTTGTGCTTCATCGTGCAGGAGCCGAGCGGATAGAAGCCCGAGTCGAGATCGAAGTTGCGCTTGGAGATGCCCACGTAGTGGCGCACGATCTCCGGCTCTGAGAGCTCGGGCAAGCGCGCCAGCGAGGTGCGGCGAAAGCGTGCGGGCAGCAGCTGCTCGGCGTCCACGTCGGGCACTTCGCTGGGCGGGCAGACGAACGCCCGCCTGCCCGGCGCCCCCTTCTGGAAGATCGTCTTGGCGCGTTCGCGCTGCAGCGGGCCGGCCGCCGGGCCCGGACCGGCGGTGGCGAGGCCGTGATGTGGGTGATGGCCGTCGATGCCGGGGTCCGAGTGCAGGTGGTTTTCGTCGATCGCGCTCACACGCCCACCGCCTCGTCGGCGACCGGGTCCTCGCCGACGAGCTGCGCCGGGCCGCCGAGCGAAGATCGCGCGGCGGCCGGATCGCGCTCGGCCACGATCGCAGCCTCGAGCACGTCGGCGAGGCGATCGATGTCGGCGCGCGAGCGGCGCTCGGTGATCGCCACGAGCAACACCCCACGATCCTCGTCGCGGCCGCTCAGCTCTCCTACGTCGACGCCCGGGTTCACGCCACGGCGCACGCATCGCCGCCGAACGGCGGCCATATCCACATCTCCATCGAGGCACAAGGCGAACTCCCTGACGACCGGCTGCTCGTGCAGCTTCTCGACGCCCGGCACGCGCGCGAGCCGCTCGCGCGCGTAGTGCGTGCGCGCCAGCAGCAGCTCGCCCAGCTCGACGATCCCCCGGCGTCCGAGCCATGCCAGGTAGACGACTCCGGCCAGTGCGTTGAGCGCCTGCGCGGTGCAGATGTTCGAGGTGGCCTTCTCGCGGCGGATGTGCTGCTCGCGCGTCTGCAGCGTGAGCACGAAGCCGCGCCGCCCGTCCACGTCGACGGTTTCCCCCGCGATCCGACCGGGCATCCGCCGCAGGTACTCCTCGCGCGCGGCGAACAGGCCGAACGACGGCCCGCCGAAGTCCAGGCGGTTGCCGAGCGGCTGTCCCTCGCCGACGGCGACATCCACGCCGCATTCGCCCGGCGACTCGAGGATCCCGAGCGTGATCGGGTCGACCTGCGCGACGACCACCGGCGCGCCGGCGGCGCCGTTCTCGCCCCCGCCCCCGGCAGCCTTGGCCGCGGCGCTGAGGGCTGCCGCGTCCTCGACGGCGCCGTAGAAGTTCGGCTGCGCGAAGATCGCCGCGCTCGTGTCGGCGTCGATCGCGCGCGCCCACGCGTCGGGGTCGGTGACGCCGCCGGCCGCGCCGGGGGCACCGCCGGCGGAGCCGGTGGTCAACGGCACCTGCACTACCTCCATGCCGTAGCCGTGCGCGAGCGTGCGCAGGGTCTCGATCGTGTGCGGGTGAAGCCCGGCGCTGACCACGAAGCGTCGCCTGCCGTTGTGCAGCTTCGCCAGGTAGCCCGCCGCCGCGACCGCCGAGGGCCCCTCGTACGCCGAGGCGTTGGACACGGGCAGGCCGGTCAGCTCGGAGATCGCCGTCTGGTACTCGAACATCACCTGCAGGCCGCCCTGGGAGATCTCCGGCTGGTAGGGCGTGTAGGGCGTCAGGAACTCCGAGCGCTCGGTCAGCATGTCGATCAGCGCCGGCACGTAGTGGTCGTACATGCCCGCCCCCAGGAAGCTCAGCTCGTCCTCGGCGCTCGTGTTGCGCGCCGCCAGCTCGCTCAGGTGCGCGAAGACCTGCTGCTCGGGGAGGCCCTGCGGCAGATCGAGCTCGCGGCGCAGGCGCACCGCCTCGGGGATCTGGCGGTCGAAGATCTCCTGCACGGATGACACGCCGATCGCGGCGAGCATCGCGTCGAGGTCCGCGGGGGTGATGGCGGTGTAGCGACTCAAGTGACTGAGGTCAGCCTAGCCACCCAGAGTCGCTCTATACGCCGCGGCGTCCAGCAGCGAATCGCGCTCGCCGGGATCGACCAGTCGCAACTTCACCAGCCAGCCCTCGCCGTAGGGGTCCTCGTTGATCAGGTTGGGGTTGTCCGTCAGGGCGTCGTTGACCGCCACGATCTCCCCCGACAGCGGCGCGATCACGTCGGAGACCGCCTTGACCGACTCGACCTCGGCATAAGACGCGTCCTTCTTGACGCTCGCTCCAACCGACGGCAGGTCGAAGAAGACGACCTCGCCGAGCGAGTCCTGCGCGTACCACGTGATCCCCAGCGTCGCCTGCGCCGGGTCGGCCGGCTCGATGCGCGCCCAATCGTGCTCCGGGTGGTACAGCAGGTCGTCGGGGTAGCTGTCCTCAGCCATTCACGAGCCCTTTCGATAGAGCGGCTTTTCCCTCACGGTGGCGGGGCGCATCTTGCCACGAACGTCGATCTCGAGGCTCGAGCCGATGGCCGCCCGCTCGGCCGGCACGTAGGCGAGCCCGATCCCCACGCCGAGGCTCGGCGAGAGCGTCCCGCTGGTCACCTCGCCGCCGCCCACCACCGGATTGCCCTGGCGGGCGATCCCGGGGCCGTCGATCGCGAACGCCACGAGCTTCTCGCGCGGCCCGGACTCGCGGATTCTGCGCACTGCCGGTGCGCCGATGAAGTCCGTCTCCTCGCGACAGCACCAGCCGAGGCCGGCCTCGATCGGGCCGCGCTCGATCGACAGGTCGTTGCCGTACAGGTGAAAGCAGACCTCGAGGCGCAGCGTGTCGCGCGCGGCCAGGCCCGCGGGCACGGCGCCGCGGCGCACGATCTCCTCCCACAGCGCGGCGGCGTGCTCCGGGGCGCAGAGCAGCTCGACGCCGTCCTCGCCGGTGTAGCCGGTGCCGCACACGAGCACGTCGGCGCCGGCCAGGCGCCGCCGCGCGGCGGTCATGCGCGCGGGCAGCGGGACGTCGGAGATCGCCTGCACGATCCCGCGCGCCACCGGACCCTGCACGGCCAGCATCGCGTAGTCGTCGAGCCGGTCCATGACGCGCGCCTCGGGGAAGTCCTCGGCGTGTGCCTGGAACCACTGCAGATCGCGCGCGTGATTGGCGGCGTTGGTGACCGTCAGGTAGCGATCGGCGTCGAGGCGATAGGTGAACAGGTCATCCAGCACGCCGCCGTCCTCGCGGCACAGCACGCTGTACTGCGCGCCCCCGCCATCGAGCTCGACGGCGATCTTCGCCACGTCGTTGGAGAGCAGGCGCTGCAGCAACTCGAGCGCCTGCGGCCCGGACACCTCGATCTCGCCCATGTGCGAGACGTCGAAGATCCCGCACGCCTCGCGCACCGCGAGATGCTCCGCGCGGACGCCCTCGTACTGCACCGGCATCTCCCAGCCGGCG
>DATHGU010000041.1:0-3111 GCA_035317495.1 Solirubrobacteraceae bacterium | reverse complement strand
ATCTCCCGCTGCTCGAGCTGCTCGACGCCGGCGCCCCGCTGACGCTCTCGCTGACGCCCGTGCTGTGCGACCAGCTCGAAGCGCCCGGCGTGATCGAGCGCTTCGCACGCTTCGTCGAGGACGTTCGCCGCGCCACCCACGAGGAGGACGCGAGCGGCCTGCGTGCCGGGGGGCACGAGCTGCTCGCGTCCGAGGTGGAGCGCGCGTGGGGCGACTACGCGCGGGCGCTGGAGCAGCTCGCGCAGCGCGACGAGGATCTGCTCGGATCGCTCGCGGGCCACGCCCAGTGGACCTCGTCGGCGACTCACGCCGTCCTCCCGCTGCTCGCGACTGACCAGGGCGTACGAGTGCAGGTGCAGAGCGGAGTAAACGCCCACCGCAAGCGCGTCGGAGGAAGCTGGCGCGGGGGTTTCTGGTTGCCCGAGTGCGCTCACTCGGAGTCCATGGAGACCGTGCTTGAGCGCGCGGGGGTGCGAGCCGTGTGCGTCGAGCTCACCCGCCGGTTCGGGCTCGGCGCGAGCGAGCACCTGCGTCCCTTTGCGACCGAGGCCGGCATCGTGTTGGTCCCGATCGATCGCGCCACGATCTCGCTCGTGTGGAGCGATCGCGGCTATCCGGCGGCGGGGGCCTACCGCGACTACCACCATCACACCGTCCATCACCACAACCCGTGGTGCAACGATGGCGGGCCGTATGACCACCCGCGCGCACTTGCGCTCGCGCGCGAGCACGCCGCGGACTTCGTCCGACGTACGATCGAGCGCCTGCGCACCGGCGGCGGGGGCCTGCCCGGAGGCGGGTTGGCGGTGTTCGCCGTCGACACCGAGCTGCTTGGGCATTGGTGGTACGAGGGCATCGCCTGGCTGGAGGCCGTCGTGGAAGAGTGCGCACGGCAGGGGCTCGAGCTGGTGCGCCTGGACGACGCTCTCGAACGCCACGAGCCGACGCCCGGTCGCGAATTCCAGGATGGAGCAGCCAGCAGCTGGGGAGAGGATGGGGACCTGTCGACGTGGTCCGGTCCGCCGGTCGCCGACATCGCGTTTGAGATGCGCGCAGCCGAGCTAAAGGTGCTCGCGGGGGGCTCGCGGATCGGCATGGCGGCAGTGCGCGAGCTGCTTGCGCTGCAGGCCAGCGACTGGGCGTTCATGGTCTCGCGAGGGATCGCCTCGTCCTACGCGCGCGAGCGCTTCGACGGCCACCTGCGCAGGCTCTTGCAAGCGCTCGAGGCCGGTGAGTCGGCCAGCGTCGAGGGTCTGCGCAATCTCGCGCCGTACGCGGATCGCGCGTCGCTGCTCGGCTCGTGAGCGGCCCGCACGATCGAGCGGTGGTCAAACGAAGCGCATCGACCTGGGTGCGTCGCGCATGCGGATGACGCGCGCCGGCACGCCGGCGACGACGGCGTTCTCGGGGACCTCCTTGGTGAGAACGGCGCCGGTGCCGATCACGCTGTTGTCGCCCACCTTCACCCCGCGCAGCACGCAGGCGCCGTAGCCGATCCACACGTTGTGGCCGACGTGCACGTCGCGCTTGTAGATGCCCTGCAGCCTGATCGGGCGATCGACCTCCGTCACGCCGTGGTCGAAGTCGATCAGCATGACGCGGTCGGCGAGGATGCACTCGCGGCCGATCGAGACGTGCTGGAAGGCGGAGATCGTGCAGTCCTGTCCCATCACGGTCTTCGCGCCGATGCTCACCTCGCCCTCGTGCACACGGATCTTCGAGCCGTGCCCGATCCACGCCCAGCGGCCGACGCGCAGCGTCGCGCGGCGTCCGATCTCGAGCTGCACGCGCGGGCAGATGAAGCACAGCCCATCGGTCTGCAGGCGCCCGCGATAGCGCAGCTTGAGCAGCAGGAAGCGCGCGATCAGGCGCGCATAGCTTGCGCTGAGCATGCGGTTGGCGCGCATGAAGCGCAGCAGCGCGAGCGGCCCGCCGTGCAGTGGATCGGGCGCCCGCCGCACGGTGTCGGCGATCTGCTCGGGAGTGGTCACGGGGGTCGGGTCGGCGAGCAGCGGCTCCATCGCCGTCCAATCGTATTGCCCTGCGATGATTGCGCCCCCGATGGCCGACCCGACCCTTGCCCGACGCCTGCTGGACGGCGATCGACGCGCGCTCGCGCGCGCGATCTCGCTCGTCGAGGACGACAGTCCGGAGGGCTGGGAGCTCGTGAAGGAGGTCTACCCGCATACCGGCAACGCCGCGGTCGTCGGCTTCACCGGACCACCTGGCGTCGGCAAGTCGACGCTGATCGGCGCGGTCACCAAGGCACGACGTGCGGCCGGCCGCAGCGTCGGCGTGCTGTCGATCGACCCCTCCTCGCCGTTCACGCAGGGCGCGCTGCTGGGAGATCGGATCCGCCTCTCCGAGCACTTTCTCGACCAGGGGGTGTTCATTCGCTCGATGGCCAACCGCGGCGCGCTCGGCGGCCTCTCCGAGGCCGCCCTGCAGGCCGCGCTGCTGCTCGATGCGGCCGGGCGCGAGGACGTGTTCGTGGAGACCGTCGGCGTCGGGCAGGCGGAGATCGACATCATCGATCACGCCGACACGATCGTGCTCGTGCTGATGCCCGGCTCCGGCGACTCGATCCAGGCGCTGAAGGCCGGCGTGATGGAGATCCCCGACGTGATCGTCATCAACAAGGCCGACCATCCCCTGACGGACACGATGGTGCGTGAGATACGCGGCGTGCTCTCACTCGCCAACCTCGACCGCACGCCCGAGGAAGCGCGCGGGCGCTGGCGCGTGCCGATCGTCAAGACCGAGGCCAGCCGCGCCGAGGGCGTCGAGGAGCTCGTTGAGAGCCTGGAGGAGCACCGCGCGCACATCCTCGCCGCAGGGCAGCTGGCCGAACGGCGACGGCGCAACCTGCGCAACGAGGTGCTCGCGATCGCGACCGCCCGCATGCGCCGTCGCCTCGAGGAGGACCTGCACGAGGACCCCGAGTTCAAGCGCCTGATCGAGCAGGTCGTGGAGCGCCGACTGGACCCGGCGAGCGCCGCCGCGGCGCTGCTCGAGCGCGCGGCCGGCGCCTCGGGGGTGGGCGCGCCGCCGGGCGCTGAGGGGTAGGCTCGCCGCCATGGATTACCTGAGCTGGGCGGATCGCAACTGGCC
>DATHGU010000040.1:0-5035 GCA_035317495.1 Solirubrobacteraceae bacterium | reverse complement strand
GCCAGCAGCGGCGCGACCTCCCGCCACAGCAGGCCGTTCGCCAGCAGGCCGTGCACGAGCACGATCGGCTCGCCCGAGCCGAGCTCGCGGTAGCGGATCGTTCCTTGCGGGAGGCGCGCCTCGCCGATCGGCCCCTCGTCGAACGATGGGCCCATGCTCGGTAGGCCCTCGCTCGATCGGCCATCGATACGCGCCGGGTCGGTCGCAGGAGGGTCGTTTGCCGGCTGCCCGCTCATCGTCCGCGTCCCGCCGCGAGCGCCCCGGAGCGGCCCGCCGCCCGCAGGCGCACGAAGCGCGGCCAGCTGCGTGGCGCCCTCGCCAACGCGGCCAGCAGCGGTGTGGGGTCGTAGTAGGACTCGCGCTCGACCGCAACTCCGTCGCGCAACACGATTCTGTCGCACGCGCGCCAAGCGAGCGCCCGTCGACCCAGCGTGCCGCGCAGCGTCAGCTCGATGTAGAGCGTGTCATCGCGCGCCGCCCAACGCTCTACATCACCGTACAAGTCGGGGATCAGCGCGAAGAGAGGCCTGACGAATCGCCGCTCGAAGGCATCGAATCCGACGATCGTCGGCAACTGCGGCTGGATCAGCCGCACGTCGTTCGCCAGCAGCTGGCGGAAGTGGGCGACGAAGGCGTCCGGGCCGCCCGGCGCTCGCCACCCCTCGGCAAAGCCCGCCACCCACTCCGCGGGCGTTCTCGCTGTTGCCGTGCGGCCATCAGGGCCGGCCTGGTCTGTGGCGGGCCGGCCGGGATCGGCCGTATCGATCTCGCTGGTCATGCCTGATGCGCTCACGACTCGCTCCTTCGCCGGTGGGGATGGGACGCGACGCTCGCGTGTGAGAGAGCTCGCGAGGTCGCGACGCTTTACATACCGCTGGTATGTATCTAGCATACAGACAGTATGGATGTCAAATCGAAACCACAAGAGCGGGAAAAGCCGCTGCGGACGCGCAAGTCCGAGCAATCGGAGGCCACGCGGGCGACGCTCTTGGCGGTGGCGCGGGTGCTGTTCGCCAAGCGCGGCTACGCGGAGGTCGGGACAGAGCAGATCGTGCGCGCCGCCGGCGTCACGCGTGGCGCCTTGTATCACCACTTCGCCGGCAAGCGGGAGCTCTTTCAAGCCGTCTACGAAGACGTTGAGCGACGGCTCATGGAGCGAATCGCCGAGTCGGCGGTTCAATCGGCAGGCGACCCGCTGCAGGCTCTGCACGCGGGCGCCCAAGCATTTCTCGACGCCTGCGAAGACCCGGCCGTGCAGCGCATCGCGCTGCTCGACGCCCCGTCGGTGCTCGGCTGGGAGCAGTGGCGCGAGATCGGCATGCGCTACGGCCTGGGGCTCGTCGAAGGGACCGTGCAGGCCGCGATCGACGCTGGCCTGCTCGAGCCGCAACCCGCGCGGCCGCTCGCGCATCTCCTGCTCGGCGCGATCGACGAGGGCGCGATGCTCGTCGCGCGCGCCGACGACAACGGGCAGACGCGCCAGCAGGTGGGCTCGTCGGTGGCGCGCATCCTCGACGCGCTGCGTCCGGCCGGCGCGCAGGCGTGAGCGGCGCCGGCGCGGGGGATGGTGGTCATAACACGCGAGCGCGAGTGCGGATGGCCGTGGCTAGGATGACGCTGTCGCCATAGAGGCTGTAAGCGCCGATCGGAGGCCGTCGTGGAGCAGGTTACGAGTGTCTACGAGTGGGCGGGCGGTAGCGAGGCGTTCGAGCGCCTAACCGACGTCTTCTACCGCGAGCATGTGCTCAACGACGAGATCCTCGGACCGGTGTTCGCCGCCATGCCGCCCGACCATCCGCATCACGTCGCGCTGTGGCTGGCCGAGGTGCTCGGGCGGCCCGCCCGAGTACAGCGAGCGCCACGGGGGATATGCGCACATGGTCGCCAAGCACATCGGGCTGGCGCTCAATGAGTCGCAGCGAGCCCGCTGGCTGCAGCTGATCGGCCTCGCCGCCGACGACGCCGGCCTCCCGTCCGATCCGGAGTTCCGCTCGGCGTTCATCGCGTACGTGGAGTGGGGGACGCGCCTGGCGCTGCACAACTCCGAGCCGGGCGCCGAGGTGGTGCGCGAGGCGCCCATGCCGCGCTGGGGCTGGGGCGAAGCGCCGCCGTATCAGCCGTAGGCGCGAGCCGGGCGCCGCCAATCGCCGTGCGAGCCGGCGACCGAGGAGCGCCACCGAGGGTACCCCGTCTGGGCTAGCTCAACTTGCCTGCGAAGCGTGCCGATGTTTGATCATGGGCACGCGCCTTGTCCAACGAGCGATCGTCGCCCTGCTGCTGCTCGCCTCGCTTGGGGCGGCGATCACCGCTCACGTGATCTCGACGCGGGATCTGCACGAGCGCCGCGCAAACAGCCTCCAGTCCGCGCGCCACCGCGTCGTCGACTCGCTTCAGCGCCGTACCTACTTTCTCGACGACCTCGCCGACATGGTCGGCGTGCACGACGACGCCGCGGCGGAAGAGTTCTCGCGCTACGCGCACGTCCGCGGTCGCGACGAGCGAGCGATCGTCGCCGTCCAATGGGTGCGCCGCTCGCCGAGCGGCACGCTCGTGCCTCCCGCTGCTCCGGATCCGAATCCGGGCCCGGACCCGGTCCTCATCGCGCCCGCCCTCGCGGCCAACAAGGCGCTCGGCGATGCGGTCCACCGGCAGACGGCCGCGCACGCGATCGGGCTCGCGTCGCTGCGGAAGACTGTCGGCGTTTCTGCTCCAGTGACGCTCGCGAGCGGGCATCCTGCGTTCTACCTCGCCGTTCCGGTCGAGGCCCGCAGCTACTCGGGGCTACTGTCGAAGGCCGAGTCGCAGAGCGCGATCGTCGGCCTGGTCGACGCACAAACGCTCGTCGCGGACGCGCTCGGCGGCGGTTCGCCCGCGTTCCGCCTTCGCGACCGCGTTACACCACTGGCCACGATTGGATCCGGCCTGCACAACGCCATATACGCCGCGGTCCCTGCCGCCGGGCGTCGATGGACTCTCGCGATCGAGGGCGGGTCCCTCACGCCGCTGCAGCTAGCGCTGCCATGGCTCATTCTCGCTCTGGGGCTGGGTCTTGCGGCGGCCGTCGCCGTGATCCTCGGCAATGCGGCCCGGCGGCGCGATCAGGCGCTACGACTCGCCGACGAACGACTCGCCGCCCTCACGGTGTCGCTCGAGCGCGTCGAGCTTTCAAACCGCGAGCTCGAGCTGGCTCGCGCCGAGGCCGAGATGCGCTCCCGCGTCGACGCCCTAACGGAGATCTTCAACCGCCGACACTTCGGCGAGGTGCTTGGCGCGGAGCTCTCCCGCGGCGACAGAGCGCCGTCCGCCGTCCTGATGCTCGACATCGATCACTTCAAGCAGATCAACGACAAGCACGGCCACTTGATGGGCGACGTGATCCTACGCGCCGTCGCCGGCCGGCTTGGCACGATTGTCCGACCGACCGACTGCCTGGCGCGGTGGGGCGGTGAGGAGTTCGCGATTCTCGCCCCCGATATGGACGGCGACGCGATGCTCGGGCTCGCCGAACGGGCGCGCCGGACGCTGCGCGACGAGCCGGTCGTGATCGACGGCATGCGGCTCGAGCTGCGCGTGTCGATCGGCGCCGTGTTGACGGGCGATGGCCTGAGCACGCCGGACTCGGTCATCCTCGCGGCAGATCAGGCGCTGTACGAAGCGAAGGGCGCTGGCCGCAACTGCGTGCGCGTGTATGCCGCTCGCCCCGGCGCAGTCAATCGCGCCTAGGCCCTCATTCCTTGACAAGCCCAATCACATGACCCTCCGGGTCGGCGAACAACGCGATGCTCGGGCCGTTGGGAACGTCCATCGGGGGTTGGACCGTGCGGCCGCCCGCGGACTCGATCTGCTGAAGGGCTGCCGAGAGATCGTCCACCGCCACATAGAACGTCACATGACCTGCGCTGCCGTCCGGCGGTGCGCCTACGCCGCCCGCTATGCCACCGTCTACCCCCGTCGAGACCATCGAGTAGGTCGACATCACCGGGTTCAGATTCCAGTCGAACACCTTTCCGTAGAAGGCCTGCAGCGCCTCGGCGTCCTTGCCCAGCACCTCAAAGTGCACCACGGGATTTGGCACGGCTCCTCCTGACTGTCGTAGGGATCGTGAATGCTGCGCGCAGCCTAGCGCCATGCGCCAACGCATATGTGAAGCAGATGCTCTTTGCGCCGGCGGCCACCGGGGGGGCGGCGCATGCCCGGCGCGTGCGCCCGGGAACGCCAGGCGCTAGCGTTCGCTGATGGGCTGGGCTCGGCGTCTCCGTCTGCGTGGGGGTAGCGACCTCGCGATCGACCTCGGTACCGCGAACACGCTGGTGTACATGCGCGGCCACGGAATCATGGTGTCCGAGCCCTCTGTGGTGGCTCAACACGCTGACACCGGCCAGGTGCTGTCGGTAGGCGATGAGGCCAAGCGGATGCTCGGCCGCACACCCGCCACGATCACGGCCAGCCGGCCGCTGCGCCACGGCGTGATCGCCGACCTGGAGGTCACCGAGGAGATGCTGCGCCAGTTCATCGCACGCGTGCATCGCGGCCGCTTGACTCACCCGCGGGTGGTTATGTGCGTGCCGTCGGGGCTCACCGGCGTCGAGCTGAGCGCCGTGCAGGAGGCCTGCCTATCGGCGGGTGCACTCGAGGTGCACCTGATCGACGAGCCGATCGCCGCCGCCGTCGGTGCGGGTCTTGACATCTCCGAGCCCGCCGGGCGAATGGTCGTCGACGTCGGCGGCGGAACCAGCGAGGTCGCAGTCATCTCGATGGGCGCGATGGTCATCAAGCGCTCGCTGCGAACCGCCGGATATGACCTCGATGACGCGCTGATCGGTTGGCTGCGCCGCGCACATGGGCTGATCGTGGGGCAGCCCACGGCCGAGGCGCTGAAGGTAGAACTCGGCTCGGCGGCGCCGCAGGCGCTCCCGCAGGAGGGCGAAGTCCGCGGTCGCGACGCGGCCTCGGGCTTGCCGCGCGCATTGACGGTCGGCAGCGAAGAGGTTCGAGAGGCGCTGCACGAGCCCGTCCAGGCGATCGTCGACGCGGT
>DATHGU010000039.1:0-10902 GCA_035317495.1 Solirubrobacteraceae bacterium | reverse complement strand
CCCGCCGGCCGGCCGTCTCGCCCGCGCCGCCCTCGCGCAGGATCTCGCCGGTTCCCAGCGCGATCGCACGCGGCTCCTCGGGGAGCGCCGCGCCGGTGCCTTCGCCGCGCGGGTAGCGCAGGGCGATCGGGCCGTCGTCGTAGGTGAGCGCGGTGCGCAGCATGTGCACGAGCAGCGCCTCGTCGCGTGGCGCCATCAGCACGATGTTCGGCAGGCAGCGCAGGTATGCGATGTCGAACGCCCCGTGATGCGTCGGGCCATCGTCGCCGACCAGGCCCGCGCGGTCCATCGCGAACACCACGTTGAGCTTCTGCAAGCACACGTCGTGCACGATCTGGTCGTAGGCGCGCTGCAGGAACGTGGAGTAGACGGCCACGACGGGCTTGACGCCCTGGAGTGACAGCCCGGATGCGAACAGCACGGCCTGCTGCTCGGCGATGCCGACGTCGAAGTAGCGCTCGGGCAGCGCCTTCTGCAGGATGCTCAGGCCCGTTCCGGAGTTCATCGCGGCGGTGATCCCCACGACGCGCTCGTCGCGTTCGCACTCTCGCACGAGCGCCTCGCCGAACACCTTCGTGTACTGCGGAGCGGAAGCCTTCGTCGGCTTGGCGGTCATGCGGTCCTTGCGCGCGGTCGCGCTCGCCGGCAGCCCGTTGACGATCGACTTGGGCTTCGCCGCGTGCCACTCCTCCATGCCCTCCAGCCCGCCGTCCTCGGCCGGCGCGAAGCCCTTGCCCTTGACGGTCGCGATGTGCACGACGACCGGCCGTTCGGCCGCCAGCGCCTCCCTGAGCGCCTCGCGCAGCGCGCGCACGTCGTGCCCGTCGACGACGCCCATGTAGGCCCAGTCGAGCTCCTCCCACCACAGCCCCGGCGCCCAGAAGGCCTTGATCGACTCCTTCAGCTGCGGGCCGA
The DNA here is from genome assembly GCA_035317495.1 of Solirubrobacteraceae bacterium. GTDB lineage: Bacteria > Actinomycetota > Thermoleophilia > Solirubrobacterales > Solirubrobacteraceae > Palsa-744. The sequence continues at coordinate 9,987 of DATHGU010000039.1, read as the reverse complement.
GCCGCTCGAACGCGGCGCCGATCCCACCCGGCAGCCGCGTCAGCCCGCCCTCGACCTCCGCACGCGCGTGCCACAGCTTGGGGTTCAGCCTGACGCGGTTGAAGTAGCGCGAGAGTGCGCCGACGTTGGGAGCGATCGACATCCCGTTGTCGTTGAGCACGACGACGATCGGCGTGCCCAGTCCGCCCGCCTGGCCGATCGCCTCGAACGCCACCCCGCCGGTCATCGCGCCGTCGCCGATCACCGCGACTACCTTCCCGTCCGGGCCGTCCTGGCCGTCTGCCTCCTCGCCGCCGAGCCTGCGCATGCCCTCCTTGATGCCCACCGCGTAGCCGATCGACGTCGAGGCGTGGCCGGCGCCCATGATGTCGTGCTCGGACTCTTCGCGCGAACAGAACGGCGCGAGCCCGCCGTACTGGCGGATCGTGCCCAGCAGCTCGCGCCGGCCGGTGAGGATCTTGTGCGGGTAGGCCTGATGGCCGACGTCCCACACGATCTTGTCCTTCGGCGACTCGAGCACCGAGTGCAGGGCGACCGCCAGCTCGCACGTGCCGAGGTTGGCGCCGAAATGCCCGCCGATCTCCCCGACCGTGTCGATGATGTGCGTACGCACCTCTTGCGCCAGCTGTGCGAGCTGTTGCTCGGAGAGCTCGCGCAGGTCCTGCGGGCCCTCGATCGCGTCGAGCAGCGACGTGGGCTTGGGTGTTCGCTTGCGGCTCATGATGTTCGCGTGTAGATGAAGTCGGCTATCTGCTCGAGCTCGTCGGTCGCATGAGAGCGCCCGCGCGGCTCGCCGGACCGATCGCCGGCAGCCGGAGACTGCTCGGCGGCCTCGGCGAGCGCCTGCAGCGCCATGCGGTGCGATTCCGCCGCCAGCTCCCTGGCGCGATCGATCCCGAACTCGCTGACGTACGTGCGCTTGCCATGTCGCTCATCGCTACCTCGCGGCTTTCCAAGGGCATCGTCTGTGCCGGTTACGTCGAGTATGTCGTCGACGATCTGGAACAGTACGCCCAACTCGCTGGCGAAACGACGATAGGGAATGGCCGCTGCACCGTCGGCTACCCCTCCCAACAGTAGTACGCACAGCACCGACGCGCCGATCAGGCGTCCAGTCTTCAGCTCGTGCAGGCGCCGCAGCGCGCCTGCGCCGGGCGGCGTGGCGGGGCTCACGTCGGCGTATTGGCCGCCGACCATGCCGTTCACGCCGGTCGCCGCGGCCAGCTCGGCGGCCGCGAGCAGCACGCGCTCGGGCGCCGAGCGCTGGTGCGTGAGCAGGTGGCGGAAGGCCTCCGCGTAGAGGCCGTCGCCGGCCAGGATCGCCACATCCTCGCCGAACTTCACGTGGCACGTGGGCTGCCCGCGACGCAGCTCGTCGTCGTCCATCGCCGGCAGGTCGTCGTGGATCAGCGAGTAGGTGTGGATCAGCTCCAGCGCGGCAGCCAGCGGCAGGATCTCGCGCGGTTCGAGGCCCACCGCACGCGCGGTGGCCAGGGCGAGCACCGGGCGGATGCGCTTGCCGCCGCCCAGGAGCGAATAACGCATCGCCTCCTCCAGGCCGGCCGTCAACGGCTCCTCGGAGAAGCGCATGTCCACCAGGTAGCGCTCGACGTCCAGGCGCAGGTTCTCCGGGTAGGTGACGCTCACGGGCAGCCGTGGGGCCCTACAGCAGGGTGTCCTGGCCGGGCGGCGGAGCCGACGCCTGGGCGCGCGTGAGCTGCTCGAGCTCTGAGGCCGCCTGTGTGGCGAGCGTCGCGCAGTCCTCCACCATGGTCGCGGCCGCGTCGGGCGAGAGCTCGCCCGAGCGCAGCTGCTCGGCGGCGCGCTCGAGGCGCGCGATCACGTCGTCGAGATGCTCTGTGCTGGTCATCTGATGCGCGCATTCTCGCGCACGTCGCGGAGGACTGCCGCGAGCACGCCGTTGACGAAGCCCGGCGCCTCCGAGCCACAGAACGTCTTGGCGCTCTCGACCGCCTCCTCGATGGCTCCCTCGGGGGGAATCGGCTGATCGCCCGGCACCGCGTCGGGGTGCAGGATCTCGATCAGCGCCACGCGCATGATGCTGCGCTCCAGCGGCTGGATCCGCTGGACCGACCAGCCGGTTGCGTGGCGATCGATCACCTCGTCGAGCTCGTCCGCGCGGTCGGCCGCCGCGTGCGCCAGCGCGCGCACGAACAGCGAGTCGCCGCGCGCCAGCGTCTCGACCAGCGGCCTGCCGGTCAGATCGTGCTGGTAGAGAGCCACCACCGCCGCCCTGCGCTGCTCGGAGCGGCGCATGCTAGGCGCGCGCCACGTAGTCGCCCGAGCGCGTGTCCACGCGAATGCGCTGGCCCTGCTCGACGAACAGCGGAACTTGGATGACCGCACCCGTCTCGAGCGTCGCCGGCTTCGTGCCGCCGCTCGACACCGAGTCGCCGCGCACGCCCGGATCGGTCTGCGTGACCTCCAGGTCGACCGCGCTCGGAAGTTGCACGTCGGAGGGCTGATCGTCGATGAACAGCACGTCGACCTCGCCGCTCGGCCTGGTCCAGCGCAGCGCATCCCCGACTGCCGGCTCCGGCACGGCGATCTGCTCGAAGGACTCCGTGTCCATGAAATGCGCATCGGTGCCGTCGGTGTAGAGGAACTGCATCTTGCGCGACTCGGTGCGCACCGAGCGGAACTTCTCGCCGGCCCTGAACGTGCGGTCGATCACGTTGCCGTCGGCCGCACGGCGCAGCTTCGTGCGGACGAACGCGCCGCCCTTGCCGGGCTTGACGTGCTGGAAGTCGACGATCTTGAAGATCGTTCCGTCGACCTCTATGTGGTTGCCGTTTTTGAACTGATTGGTGCTTATGGCCACGGCCCCGCATCATAGGAGCACGGGAGTCCGGTCCTGTGCGGCCGTCGAATGCGTCTCGACGCGATATGATGATTTCATATGTCCCGCCTGCTGTCCGTGTCGATCCCCGATGACCTCGCAGCCGAGGCCGAGGCCCTTGCGCGCGCGACCGGCAAGACCAAGAGCGAGGTCGTGCGCGACGCGCTGCGGCGTCACGTGCAGCACGAGCGCCTGGCCGAGCTGCAGCGCTACGGACGCGACCGGGCGGAGACCCTCGGAGTCGGTCCCGAAGACGTCGAGGGGCTGGTCGACGAGCTGCGCTCGACGTGAGCGTGACCCCGCGCGTCCTCTGCGACACGAACGTCCTCGTCTCGGCCTTCATTGCCGTTGGCCCCCCGAGCCGCGTGATCGAGGCGGCGACCGACGGTCGCATCGAGCTCGTTCTCGCCGATCCGGTGCTCGACGAGCTCGATCGCGTCCTGATCACGAAGCTCGGATTCACAGCGGTGCGCGTACGTGATGTCAAAACACTGCTGAGCGAGCTCGCGAGCGCTCGAGTCGCGGCACCGACGAGGGTGCCAGCGTCGATCACGGGCGACCCCGACGACGACCTGATCCTGGCGTGCAGCGTAGACGCGGGCGTTCAGATCATCGTGTCCGGCGACCGCAAGCATCTGCTGCCGATCGTCGAATACAGCGGCGTGCGGATCGTCACGCCGCAGGCGCTCCTCGCCGAGCTGGCCAACGCATGACCCGCCGCGCCTCCCCTCCTGTTTCCCGATCATCTGTTGTGGGTAGCGCAAGTTAGGGGCACGAAGGCCCTGAAGGATGGCCGGACACCCGGCAGCTCGACAGCGCACAGCCCTCCAGAGCGTGGGCCCATCGGGCGTCGGTGCCGGGTAGGCCAGACTGCTCGGGCGCGCCTCGAACCCCTGCGGTGCGTCGCGAGCTTTTTGCGTGTCGGGCCGAAGGCTCGCGCCTGAGTCTGGTCGAGACACGCTCGGCGCGATCGCGGACTACCCTCCCCCGCAGCCATGGCGAGCCGCGCGGACATCGACTTCACCTACTCGCTGACCGACCGCATCTTCCGCCTCAGCATGGGCGAGCTGGCGGATTTCAGCGGGGCGAAGTACGACGGCGACTTCTCGCTGAGCCTGCAGCAGGCGCAGCGGCGCAAGCACGAGTACGTGGCCGAGCGGATCGGCATCGAGCCCGGCCGCCGCGTGCTCGACCTCGGCTGCGGCTGGGGGCCGCTGCTCGACTTCATCCGCACGCGCGGAGCGACCGGCCTGGGCGTGACGTTCTCCGCCGCGCAGCTGGCCGCGTGCCGCCGGCACGGCCTGGACGTCCACCTGTACGACGCGCGCGAGGTGGACAGCGAGAGCTTCGGCGCCTTCGACGCCGTCGCGAGCCTCGGTGCCTTCGAGCACTTCTGCTCGCCGGATGAGTACCGCGAGGGCCGCCAGGAGGAGATCTACCGGCGCCTGTTCGAGCGCGTCGCGAGCGTTCTGCCGAAGGGCGGGCGGCTGTACCTGCAGACGATGGTCTTCGGGCGCAACATGATCCCGATCGAGCAGGTCGACATCAACGCGCCGCGCGACTCCGACGCCTTCGTGCTGGCGCTCATGGAGCGCCAGTTCCCCGGCTCCTGGCTGCCCTTCGGCCAGGAGCAGGTGGTCCTCTGCGCAGCGCCGAGCTTCGAGCTGCTGTCGAGCTCCAACGGGCGCCTGGACTACATCGAGACGATCGAGCAGTGGAACGCGCGCATCGGCGCGAGCAGCCTGAGCAAGTCGCTGCTCAAGCTGGCGCTCGTGCCGCGCTGGCTGAGGAGCGCCGACTTCCGCCTCGCGTTCACGTCGGGAGTGAGCGCCAACAAGGTGTGCTTCGAACGTGAGCTGCTCGATCACCACAGGATGACGTTTGAGAGGGCCGCCTAGCGAGCGCTCAGGAGATGACCGTCAGCGCCTTGTCCAGGCCGCTGAGGACCTCGCAGCCGTCCTCCAGAACGACCAGCAGGTCCTCGATCCGCACGCCGAGCCGATCCGGCAGGTACACGCCCGGCTCGACCGTCACCACATTGCCTGCCGACAGTCTCTCCTCGCCGTCGGTGCGCGACAGGCGGGGACCCTCGTGAACCTCCATGCCGACGCCGTGGCCGAGGCCGTGGCCGAAGTGCTCCCCCTGGCCGGCGCGCTCGATCACCGCGCGCGCGACCGCATCGACCTCGCGCCCCGTCGGTCCAGCGGTGACGGCGGCGACACCCTGTTGCTGCGCCGCGAGCACGAGCTCGTAGGTCTCGCGCGCCTGCGCGGAGATGCGCTCGCCGGTGGCGTAGGTGCGCGTGCAGTCCGAGCAGTACCCGTCGAGCAGCGCCCCCCAATCGATCGTCAGCAGCACGTCGCGGGGGATCGGCTCGGCGCGCGGCTCGGCGTGCGGGAGCGCGCCGTGGGCGCCGGCGGCGACGATCGAGGGGAAGCTCGGCGCCTGCGCGCCGAGCCGGCGCATGCGCAGCTCCAGGTCGATCGCCACGTCGCGCTCGGCGCGCCCCACGACGCCGTCTTCGAGCACCCCCCGCAGGGCCTCGTCGGCGAGCTCCGCGGCGGCGCGGATGCGCGCGATCTCCTGCGCATCCTTGATCGCGCGCGGCCGCTCGACCGCGCCGGCGCAGGGGTCGAGCGTCCAGCGCTCGGAGAGCGCGGCGCGCAGGCGCGCGTGATCGGCGACGGTCGTGCTGTCCTCGTCGAATCCGAGCGTGCCGCCCGCGTCGTTCAGCGAGCGGGCGGCGGCCTCCAACAGGTTGCCCGTCACGATCTCTCGCGAGAACGTCTCGGGGACCTGCTCGGCCGATTGGGTCGTGTAGCGGAAGTCCGTGAAGAAGCGATGGCGGCCGTCGCTCGTTCGCCCGGCTTGGCTCGCTCCGAGAATCGCCAAGCCGTGGCTGCCGGTGAAGCCCGTCAGGTAGCGCAGGTCGACGGGTGCGTCGACGAGCAGCGCATCCACGCCACGCTCGCCGAGCTCTGCGGCCAGCCGCTCAGCGCGCGCGGCCTGCTGGCCGATCTTCGATTCCTCGCCCGCGGCCGTGCCCGTCACGAGCCGCCCCGATCGAGCTCGTCGCGCAGCAGCTCGAGCGCGTCGTCGTAGCCGTCGGGACCGCGCCCGGAGATCGTCGCGAAGCACAGCTCGCCGATCACCGACACCGCGCGCCACGGCTCGCGACCCTGCACGTCTGAGAGGTGGATCTCGAGCGCCGGCAGCGCGGCGATCTCGAGTGCGTCGCGGATCGCCCAGCAGTAGTGGGTCCACGCTCCGGGGTTCAGGAGGATCGCGTCGGCGTGGCCGGCCAGCGCGTGCAGGCGCTCGACGAACGCGCCCTCGTAGTTGGTCTGGAAGAAGCTCGTCTGCAGCTCCAGCTCGCGACCCCGCTGCTCGATGCGAACCTCCAGCTCTCCCAGCGTCAGCTCGCCGTAGAGCAGCGGGTCGCGACGACCGAGCTGGTCGAGGTTGACCCCGTGCATGACCTCTATGCGGTAGCGCCGCTTGCTCATCGTGCGCCGAGCATCATCGCGCTGCGAGCTCCGCGACCGCGGCGTGCAGCTCCTCGTCGGAGACCGCGCAGCCGATCTTCGCCTCGCCGGGCGCCTCCAGCAGCACGAACGGCAGCTTCTCGCCAACGCGCTTCTTGTCGCGCGCGGCGGCCTGCACGACCTCCTCTACGCGCGCGCCGTCGAGCGTCACCGGCAGCTCGCGCTCGAGCAGCATCTCGCGCACCTGCTCGCGCAGCGCCTGCGCCCCGGACAGCCGCAGGGCCGCGAGCAGGCCGAGCCCGACCGCCTCGCCGTGGCGATAGCGCGCATAGTTCGTCGCCGTCTCGATCGCGTGGCCGACGGTGTGGCCGAGGTTGAGCACCTGGCGCCGGCCGGCGTCGCGCTCGTCGGCGGCCACGACCGCCAGCTTCGCGCGCGCGCAGGCGAGGATCACCCACTCGTCGAGGTCCTCGCCGCCGCCGACGCGCTCCCACAGGGGCCCGCCGGCGATCAGCGCGGTCTTCAGGACCTCGACCCAGCCGGCCGCAAGCTCCGCGGCGGGCAGGCTGGCGAGCGTGTCCGGATCGACGAGCACGCCGGCCGGCTGGTGATAGGCGCCGACGTAGTTCTTGGCCTGCGGCAGATCGACGCCCGTCTTGCCGCCGTACGCCGAATCCACCTGGGCCAGCAGGGTCGTGGGGATCTGCACGACCGGCAAGCCGCGCTGGTAGGTCGCCGCACAGAAGCCTGCCAGGTCGCCGACGACGCCGCCGCCGAGCGCGACCACGTGATCGCCGCGATCGACGCCCGCGTCGAGCAGCGCCTGCCACACCGACTGAGCCTCGGCGAGCGTCTTGTGCTGCTCGCCGGCGGGGATCGCGAGCGTGCCCGCCAGGCCCTCCAGCTGGTCGGCGTACAGCGCGCCGACCGTCTCGTCGGTCACGCAGAACGGGCGCGAGCTCGAGCGGTCGATCGGCCAAAGGACTCCCGACTCGGCTGCGCCGGCGACGCGCAGCAGGCCGCGACCGATCAGCACGGGGTACTCGCCGGAGGCGCTGTGCGCCCACAACAGGCGCGTGCCGGCTGGGGCAGCCGACAGGGCGCGCAGGGCGTCGAGCACGCGCGGCGCGGAGCCCGGCTCGATCGGCGGCAGGAAGGCGTCGGCGCCCTGCTCGTACAGCGGCTGGCGCTCTGCGTGCAGCGCGAGGAATGCCTCGCGGTCGCGCGCGAGGGGCCGCTGCAGCACGCCGTGCGAGGTGTCGCTCGCTCCGCGGACGCGCTCCCAGGCCTGCGCGGCCTCTACGTCGAGCAGCACGACCACGTGCGGCTCGAGCGCCCGGCGCACGCGCTCGGAGAGGATGCTGCCGCCGCCGAGCGCGATCACCGCCCCGGGCACGGCCGCGGCCAGCAGCTCGCACACGAGCGCCTCCTCGGCGGCGCGGAAGGCGGCCTCGCCGTGCAGATCGAACTCCTTCGCGGGCGGGTGCCCGAGGCGCTCCTCGAGCAGCCTGTCGCTGTCGAGTGCCTTCACGCCGAGCGCCTTTGCGAGCTCCGCCGCGACGGTCGACTTGCCCGCGCCCATGAAGCCGATCAGGACCAGCGCGCGTCGGGTCGCCTGGCCTATCTTCGCCATCCGATCCGCTCCTCGTAGGCGCCCACGGCCTGGAGGACATCGTCGATGTGGTCGCCGCCGAACTTGCGCCGGTAGGCGTCGGCCAGCACGAGCGCGACCATCGCCTCGCCGACCACACCGGCGGCCGGCACCGTGCAGGAGTCCGTGCGCTCGCGCAGCGCCTGCGCGGGCTCGTGGGTCTGCGTGTCGACCGATTGCAGCGGCTTGGTCAGCGTCGGCAGCGGCTTCATCGCCCCGCGTACGATCAGCGGAGAGCCGTTCGTCATGCCGCCCTCCAGTCCGCCCGCGCGGTTGGTCTCGCGGTAGTAGCCACGCTCGGGCGAGTAGAAGATCTCGTCGTGCGCCTGTGAGCCCGCCAGCCCCGCTACCGCGAAGGCGTCGCCGATGGCGAAGCCCTTGATCGCCTGGATCGAGCAGATCGCCATCGCCAGGCGGCCGTCCAGCCGCTCCTCCCAGGAGACGTGCGAGCCGAGTCCCGGCACAAGCCCGAACGTCAGTACCTCGAAGACGCCTCCGAGCGACTCGTTGGCCTTGCGCAGGTCATCGATCTCGCGCACCATCGCGCGCGTTGTCTCGGCGTCCAGGCAGCGCACGGGCGAGCTGTCGACTTCGGCGAAGTCCTCCGCAGTGAGCGCTCCTGAGCGCTCGGGCGCGTGTACCGAGGCGATCTGCACGACGTGCGAGCGAACCTCGACGCCGAGCGCGCGCAGGAACGCCTTGCACAGCGCGCCGCCGGCCACGCGCGCGGCGGTCTCTCGCGCGGAGGCGCGCTCGAGGATGTTGCGTACGTCGCTCTGCTTGTACTTCTGCGTCCCCACTAGGTCGGCGTGCCCGGGGCGCGGCAGGTGCACCTCGGCCACCTCCTCGGCGACCGGCCCGGGGCTCATGCGCTCCTCCCAGTTGGCGTAGTCGCGGTTTGCGACCTGCAGCGCGACAGGGCCGCCGAGCGTGCGCCCATGGCGGATGCCGCCCGTCACCTCGGCGGCGTCGCGCTCGATCTTCATGCGCCCGCCGCGCCCGTGGCCAAGCTGGCGGCGCGCCATGTCGCCGTTGAGGTCCTCGGGGCTTACCTGCAGGCCCGCGGGCAGGCCCTCGACGATGCACGTCAGGCCCGGCCCGTGCGACTCGCCGGCGGTTATGAGACGGAGCGCCACGCTCCTAGCTTATTTGCTGCGGCGCGCGCGCTAGAGGTGCGCGCCCCACGCCGCGACGTGCGCGCGAGCAGCGGAGGCGTGACGGCTCTTGAACACGAGCACGCCCTTGGCGCGCGAGTAGCGCAGTCCGGGCAGCGCCGTCAGGCCCGCGTGGCGCAGCAGTTGTAGGCCGCTCTTCGATTGTCTCTTGAAGGAGCGGCTGGCGGCCGACGCGGAGGCCTTGCTGGAGGTGATGCTCACGATCTGCAGCTGGTAGGTGATCGCGGCGCCGCCCAGCGGTATGTATTCGAGTTCCTCGGTCTGCCCCGGCCTGAGGTTGATCGCCTGGCACTGCGAGGCGCTCGGCAGGCAGACCGCGCTGCCCCTCAGGATCGCTTCGCCGACGAGCGTGAACGTCGCGCGGTTGCCGCCCGCGATCACGCCGCGGAAGACGATCAGCGGCTGTTTGGCGTCGGGCAACGGCTGCTGGCGCTTGAGGTCGTCGTACGGCGTCAGCTGCGCGGTCAGCGGAGGCGTTCCCGCCGGTGCGGTGCCGAAGCGGACCGCGACGTGGTAGACGGTCTGCGATTTTTCTTTCGCCGCAGGCTTTCTGGTTTCGGGCGTCGGTGTCGCGCCGCCGCTCGACGAGCCGCCGCCGGATTCCGGGCTCGTCGGAGTCGTGGAGCTGGAGGTCGAGGAGCTCGAGCTGGAGGTGGTCGATCCTGACGTTGCCGTCGACGCGGCCTGGGCCGCTTTCGCCCCGGGCAGCGGCGCGAAGGGGTTGCGCGTCGCGCCGGCTCGGTGGGCCGATCCGCTGGTCGTCTCGGCCACCGGCTGGCCGGTATCGGTCGGTGCCTGGCTGACGGCGATCCCCGA
>DATHGU010000038.1:0-2694 GCA_035317495.1 Solirubrobacteraceae bacterium | reverse complement strand
TTCAGCCTGCCCTTCGGCGGCCTGAACCTGCTGTTGACGCGAACGTTCTTCGCGGTTCAGCGCCCGTGGATACCCACGCGACTGGCCGGCATCAACATCGTCGTGGACATCGTCGTGAGCATCGCCCTGTACAAGCCGTTCGGTATCGCGGGGCTGATCATCGGCACGGTGGTAGCCAATGCCGTCATGACCGCGCTGCAGCTGCAGCGCCTGCGGATCGGCTTCAACGGACGCGTGGAAGGCGGACAGACGACGATGATCACGGCCCGCATCGTCGTTGCCTCGGCGTTGCTCGCGGGCGTGTCGTGGGGCGTCTGGAGACTGCTCGACGGCGCGCTCGGCGGCTCGCTCGCGGCGCAGATCGTCAGCGTGGGCGGCGCGGCGGCGGCCGGCCTGTTCGTGTACGTGCGCGCGGTGCTCGCGATGCGCGTGCCCGAGGCCCATCAGGTGCACCGGCTGATCGTCAACCAGCTGGGAAGGGCATAACGCCGGCGCCGGCGAGTCGTTACCCGGGCTGGCGCGAAGATGGCGCTGAGTCCGGGCATGCGGCCGGGCGAGCCGAAGCTCGCCCGGTGCACCCGATCAGAGATCGCCGCTTACTACTTACGTCCCAGGACTGCGTGTCTTGCCTGGGCGGCGTGACACTCCCGACACCTGGACAGGCCGCCGGCCCGAGGGCCGGCGCGTAGCCGCGGTTGGACCTCGAGGGCCCGTAGTCGAGTTGGCGATCCGCCGGTAAGAGAAGGCTAGCGCCTCTACGCTGTATCCGCCCATGGACCAATCGCACATCCGCAACTTCTCGATCATCGCGCACATCGACCACGGCAAGTCGACGCTGGCCGATCGCATACTCGAGCTGACGCATACGGTCGCCGCGCGCGAGATGCGCGCGCAGCTGCTCGACTCGATGGACCTGGAGCGCGAGCGCGGCATCACGATCAAGGCGCAGGCGGTGCGCGTGTTCTACACGGCGCGCGACGGCGAGACCTATCAGCTGCACCTGATCGACACGCCGGGGCACGTGGACTTCACGTACGAGGTCTCGCGCTCGCTGGCCGCGTGCGAGGGCGCGCTGCTGGTGGTGGACGCCGCGCAGGGCGTGGAGGCGCAGACCGTCGCCAACACGTATCTCGCGGTGGACTCGGGCCTCGAGCTGATCCCGTGCCTGAACAAGATCGACCTGCCGGGGGCGGAGCCCGAGCGCGTGGCGGGTGAAGTGAGCGAGCTGATCGGCGAGCCGCCCGAATCGATATTGAAGATCAGCGGCAAGACGGGCGAGGGCGTGCCGGAGGTTCTGGAGGAGCTGATCGCGCGCGTTCCGCCACCCACGGGCGACCCCGACGGCGCGCCGCGCGCGTTGATCTTCGACTCGGAGTTCGACCAGTATCGCGGCGTGATCGCCTACATCAGGGTCGTCGACGGCGTGTTCCGCAAGGGCGAGGCGATCCGCGCGATGGCGACGGACACGCACGCGGACATCGACGACATCGGCGTGTTCTCGCCGCAGATGATGCCGACGGACCAGCTCGCGGCAGGCGAGGTCGGCTATCTGATCACGGGGCTGAAGGACGTCACGTTGCTGCGCGTCGGAGACACGCTGACGACGCGCGCCCGCGCGGGCGCGCCGGCGGGGGCGAGGGCCAGCGAGGCGCTGCCGGGCTATCGCGAGGTCAAGCCGATGGTCTTCTGCGGGCTGTTCCCGATCGACTCCGACAGCTATCCCGACCTGCGCGACGCGCTCGAGAAGCTGACGCTGAACGACGCCGCGCTGTCGTGGGAGCCGGAGACCTCCGACGCGCTGGGCTTCGGCTTTCGCTGCGGCTTTCTCGGCCTGCTGCACATGGACATCGTGCGCGAGCGCCTGGAGCGCGAGTACGACCTGGAGCTGCTCGCGACGATGCCCTCGGTGGAGTTCGACATCACGCTGACGAACGGCCAGGAGCTGGAGGTGCACAACCCCTCGGACATGCCCGACCCGGGCACGATCGAGGAGATCCGCGAGCCGTTCATCCAGGCCTCGATCATCGCGCCGAAAGAGTTCGTCGGACCGGTGATGGAGCTGTGCCAGGAACGCCGCGGCGTGCACTCGGGCATGCACTACCTCTCGCCCGAGCGCGTGCAGATGAACTACGAGCTGCCGCTGGCGGAAATCGTGCTGGACTTCTTCGACCAGCTGAAGTCGCGCACGAAGGGCTACGCGTCGCTGGACTACGAGCTGAGCGGGATGAAGGCGTCGGACCTGGTCAAGCTCGACGTGCTGCTGGCCGGCGACGCGGTCGACGCGCTGTCGATGGTCGTGCATCGCGAGAAGGCCTATGAGATGGGCCGCACGCTGACGGAGAAGCTGCGCAAGCGCATTCCGCGACAGCAGTACGACGTGCCGATCCAGGCGGCGATCGGCGCGCACGTGATCGCGCGCGAGACGGTCAAGGCGTATCGCAAGGACGTGATCGCGGGCTGCTACGGCGGCGACATCACGCGCAAGAAAAAGCTGCTCGCCAAGCAGAAGGAGGGCAAGAAGCGGATGAAGCAGGTCGGACGCGTGGAGGTCCCGCAGGAGGCCTTCCTGGCGGTGCTCGAGCTGGGCGAGGACTAGCCGCGTGGCGCAGCGAAGCGAACCGGTGCGGCTGCTGTTCGTATGCCTCGGCAACATCTGCCGCTCGCCGACAGCCGAGGGCGCGATGCGCTCGCTCG
>DATHGU010000037.1:0-2731 GCA_035317495.1 Solirubrobacteraceae bacterium | reverse complement strand
AGCAGGAGAACTACTCGCTGCCGCCGGAGAACTTCTTCCTGCCGGCGATCGCGTTCACCGACTCCGAGCACGCCGCGCTCCAGACCGCGCTGTCGCTCCTCGACGGCGAGTTCGCCTACGCCGAGCCGCTGCGCCTCGCGCTGCAGCAGATCACATGGGGCCGCCCGAGCCCGCTGCGTGCGCCGGAGCAGCGCTCGGTCGCGCTCGGCATCACGGCGTCGGCCGGCGGACACGAGCTCTCGGCGCGCCTGGCGAAGGTCGAGACGGCGATCTTCCGCAACAAGACGATCCTGTTCGACTACTACACGATGGAGCGCGACGAGGTTGGGCCGCGCCGCGTCGACCCCTACCAGCTGCTCTTCCAGGGCGGGCAGTTCTACCTGCTCGGCTACTCGCACGAGCGCAAGGCGATCCGCGTCTTCCGCCTGACGCGCATACGCGGCAAGGTCTCCTACGCGACGAAGGCCGAGCACGACTTCCGCCGCCCCGCCGACTTCGACCCGCGCGCGTACGCCAACCGCGCCGACTGGCAGCTGGGCGACGAGCAGGGCGTCGCGGAGATCGTCATCTCCGAGCGCATCGCCTGGCAGGTCGAGCGCCACTTCGGCCGCTACGGCGAGCTGCGCGACGCCGACGCCGACGCCGACGCCGGCGCCGGCGACAAGCTCTTCCTGACCGGCTACTCGAACCCGCGCGGTCTCGTCTCGTGGGTGTTCGGCCTCGGCGCGCACGCGCGCCTGCAGGGCCCCGAGGAGCTGACCCGCGAGTTCGCGCGGCGCCTGAAGCTGCTGAAGGATCGCCACGGCAAGACGCTGCCGGGCGCCGACGCGAAGGCCACGGCGGCGGGAGATGCGGGCGCTGGCGCTGCAGCTCCCGCCCGCGGTCGCGGCGGTGGGCGCCGCGCGGCAGCGACCGAGGCGCAGGGCGAGGACGCCGCGGTCGGGCGGGGCGAGGCGGCGATCCGCCCGGAGCGCTTCGCACGGCTGGTGACGCTCGCGAGCATCCTCATCAAGGCCGGTCGCGCGGGCGAGCGCGTGTCGGTGGAGGAGGTCTGCGAGCGCCTTCAGCTCAGCGAGGAGGAGCTGCACGAGGACGTCAACGTGCTGAACGTCGTGAACTTCGGCGGCGGCTCATACGTGCTGTACGCGGAGATCAACGAGCAGGAGGGCGAGATCGAGGTCGATCCGGAGCCCTACAGCGACAACTTCGACCGCCCGGCGCGCCTCTTGCCGGTCGAGGCGAAGGCGCTCGTCGCGGCGATCGACCTGATCGGCGAGCACATCCCCGAGGGCTCGCTGACCTCGGCGCGCGAGAAGATCGTCGCGGCGCTCGGCGAGGACCCGATGGAGCAGGGCCTGCAGGTGGCGCGCGCGGGCGGTGACGACTCCGGCGTGGCGCGCCAGATCTCCGACGCGATTGTCGCGAACAAGCTGGTCGAGCTCGAGTACTACAAGGAGAACGAGGACGACCTCGTCAACCGCAAGGTCGAGCCGTACGCGTTGACGAACGGCCGCGAGGGCTGGTACGTGGCGTCGTTCGACCCCGAGCGCGACGGCATGCGCCACTTCCGCCTGGACCGCATCAAGCAGGCGACGGTCACCAATGAGACGTTCGAGCCGCGGCCCGAGGTCGATCCGGCCGCCGAGGTCGACGGCTGGCTGCGCACGGGCGAGGTGCAGGCCTCGCGCAGCGCGCGTGTGTGGGTCTCGCCCGAGCGGGCGCGGTGGGCGCGCGAGGCGCGGCGGGTCGTCGAGGAGCGCAGCGACGGCGCGGTCGTCGTCGAGTTGAGCTTCGCCGGCGTCGACTGGCTCGTGCGCGAGATCCTCAGGGAAGCGGGCGACGCCGCGGTGCTCGAGCCCGCGGACGCGCGCAAGGCGGTTCGCGAGGCGGTCGCGCGGCTGGGACAGGCGCAGGGCAAACCGGCACGCCGCCGGCCGACGGATCGGCGCGCGAAGCTCCAACCCGCCTGACGCATAGGCTCCGCGCATGAGCCGGCGCGAGCAGATCCAGATGTCGCCGGCCGAGGTTGCGAACTTCCTCGCCGAAGAGCGCACGGTCACCTGCGCGACGATCGGCCCGCGGGGGTGGCCGCACCTGATGCCGCTGTGGTACGTGCTGCGCAGTCACTCCGCCGGCGAACCGGGCCCGCGCATCTGGTCGTGGACGTACGGCCGCTCGCAGAAGGTGCGCAACATCGAACGCGACCCGCGCGCGACGCTGCAGGTCGAGACGGGCGAGGCCTACCAGGAGCTGCGCGGCGTGATGTTCGAGTGCGACGTGATCGTGCATCGCGAAATCGCCGACGTCGTGCGGCTCGGCGCGGAGATCATGATGCGAAACTCGGTGCCCCGCGGCGAGTCGCCGCCGAGCGAGCTCCCGCAGGAGGCGCGCGACGCCGTCGCGGCTCAGGCCGGCAAGCGCGTCGGGCTCGAGTTCGTCGAGCGCCGCCGCGCTAGCTGGGATCACCGGAAGCTGGGCGGGGTCTACTGAGATCAAGTCGGGCTCGTCAGCAACTAGCCCGCTGGCGCGGCTGAGCGACCAAGGGCGACATAGACTCCGCCCACCGCTTCAAGAAAAGGCTTCAATGCAGGGTTGGTGATCTTGACTTCACGTGGCAAGGCCCTCTCGGCGAGGCGCCTGTCAACACCGTCCTCGTACGGCTTGAGACGGTAAGCGACAAGCGCCTCCGTGTTGAGGAAGTTAGACGCTGGTTCGTGCGGTTCGGATTCGA
>DATHGU010000036.1:0-22342 GCA_035317495.1 Solirubrobacteraceae bacterium | reverse complement strand
CACTCCCTTTTGCGGTTATCCGAATGGGCTGCCCACGCCCTGCGAGATCGTCGATGGCCACTGCGCCATACCCCCCGAGCTCACATGACGCTTCGTAGGCATCCTATGGCTGTTATCGGCTGGCAGGCACGACTTTTCAATAGATTGACACCCCGATGGACGCATCTGAGATCGCCTTCGCCGGGATCGCCCGCCAGGCCGAGCTGATCGCCGGCGGCGAGCTGTCCTCGCGCGAGCTCGTGGAGCTGTACCTGCAACGGATCGCCGACGCCGACCGCTCGAGCGCCGGCGAACCTCTCAACGCCTTCCGCGTGGTGCTCGCCGAGCGCGCCCTGCTGGAGGCCGACCAGGCGGACGCGCGGCGCGGCGCGGGAGCCGGGCGGCCGCTGCTCGGCGTCCCGATCGCCGTCAAGGACGACATCGACGTGGCCGGCGAGGTGACCGCCTACGGCACGAACGCGCACGGCGGCCCGGCGTCCGCCGACGCCGAGGTCGTGCGCCGCCTGCGCGACGCCGGCGCGGTGATCATCGGCAAGACGAACGTGCCCGAGCTGACACAGTGGCCGTTCACCGAGTCGGCGACGTTCGGGGCGACGCGCAACCCGTGGGACCGCCAGCGCGCGCCCGGCGGATCGAGCGGCGGCAGTGCGGCGGCCGTCGCCGCGGGCCTCGTGGGCGCCGCGCTCGGCTCCGATGGAGCGGGCTCGATCCGCATCCCCGCAGCCTGGTGTGCGCTGTTCGGACTGAAGCCCCAGCGCGGGCGCGTGTCGATGGCCCCGCGCGCGCGGGGCTGGCATGGGCTGTCGGTCAATGGCGTGCTGACGCGCCGGGTGGCCGACACGGCGCTGTTCCACGACGTCGCCTCGGGCGCGATCGACGTCGACGCCGACAAACCGCCCGCGCCGGCCGTGCCGTTCTCCCAGTCGGCCGCCACGGCGCCCGGCAGGCTGCGGATCGCCTACTCCTCGAGCGTCCCCCCCGGGGTCATCTCACGACTCGACGCCGACGCCGAGCGCGCGCTTCGGGAGACCGTCGAGCTGCTTCGCTCGCTCGGGCACGAGGTGTCCGAGCACGCCCCCGACTACGGACTTGGCACTTGGCCGGCGTTGCTCCCGCGCTACCTGCGGGGCATCTCGGACGACGCGCGAGCACTGCCGCATCCGGAGCGGCTCGAACGGCGCACGCGCGCGATGGCGCGGCTGGGCGCGCTGATCCCGGCCGGACTCGTGCAGCGTGCGCTCGCCGGTGAGGCCCAGTTCGCGCGCCGCCTGAACCGCGTATTGGAGGACCACGACATGCTGATGACGCCGACCACCGCCAGCCCGCCGCCGCGGATCGGCCGGCTGGAGGGCCGCGGCGCGCTGTGGACGCTCAACGCGGTCGCCGGCTGGGTCCCGTACAACGGCGTGTGGAACGTGACCGGCCAGCCCGCCGCGTCGGTCCCGGCGGGCTTTGGCTCCGACGGCCTGCCGCGCGCGGTGCAGCTCGTCGCACGCCCCAACGACGAGGCGACGCTGCTGTCGCTCGCCGCGCAGCTCGAGGCCGAGCGCCCGTGGGCGCAGCTGCGCCCACCCGAGACGCCGTGAGCGAGCCGCTACGAGCACGCGCCGGCGAGCAAGCGCCGGCGAGCGAGCGCCGGTGAGCGAGCCGCAGGAGCTGCTCGACCTGGCGGTTGCCGCTGCCCGCATGGCAGGCGAGCTGCTGGCCGAACGGGCACGCCACGGCGCCGAGCGCGAGGTCGCGAGCAAGAGCACCCCGACCGACCTCGTCAGCGAGGCCGACGTCGCATCGCAGCGGGCGATCCGCGAGCTGCTGCGCGAGCGCCGTCCCGACGACGGCTTCGTGGGCGAGGAGGAGGGCCGCTCCGAGCAAGGCAGCAGCGGGCTGAGCTGGGTCGTCGATCCGCTCGACGGGACCGTCAACTTCCTGTTCGGCATTCCCCAGTGGAGCGTCAGCGTCGCCGTGCGTGACGACGCGGGGACGCTCGCGGGCGCCGTCTATGACCCGAACCGCGACGAGCTGTTCGGCGCGAGGCGCGACGGCGACGCGTTCCTGGAGAGCCCGCGCGGGGTCATCGAGCTTTCCCGTCCGTCCGGCCGAGAGCCGTCGCACGAGCGACACACGGGCGAGGACGCGGGACCGGGGGGCGAGGACCTCGCGAGCGCGATGGTCGCCACCGGGCTGGCCTACGACGCGCACGTGCGCCGCGCGCAGGCGAACGTGCTCGAGCGGCTCGTACCGCGCGTGCGCGACATCCGCCGCTTCGGCAGCGCCGCGCTCGACTTGACGTGGACGGCGGCCGGGCGCTACGACGCCTACTTCGAGCGGTCGGTCAAGCAGTGGGACATCGCGGCCGGCGCGCTGATCTGCGAACGCGCAGGCCTGAACGTGCGCGAGCTGCCCGTGCACGAGAACCTGCCGTGGGGGATCCTCGTCGCGCCGCCCGCGCTCGTCGAGCCGCTGTTCGAGCTCGTGTCCGGGACCTAGCTCTGGCCGCGGCTCCGGGGCGCTGACCCGGCCGCCGGCGCACTCGCGCCGATCCAGCTCGGGTTCAGGCTCCGGCGCCGAGCAGGCTGTTGGAGGCGCGATCACGCAGCGCGGCCAGCGGCCCGGCGTACAGGCGCCGCTTGATCGTCGCCAGCGTCGCCGGGTCCTTGTGCGCGAGCGCCGCTGCCAGCTCGATCGCCCTGGGCAGCAGGCGATCGGCGTCGAGCGCCTCCTCGACGATCCCCGCGGCCGCAGCGTCCAATCCGCCGTAGCGCCGACCGGTGGTCATCGCCTCGTGCGCCGCGCGCGGGGTCAGGCGCGCTGCGATCAGCGCGTTCATGCCCGTCGTGAAGGGGATCCGGATGTCGACCTCCGGCAGGCAGAAGAAGCCCCGGTCGGCGCGCATCACGCGCTGGTCGTGCGCCAGCGCGAGCATCGCGCCGGCGGCGAACGTGTGACCCTGCAGCGCCGCGACCGCCGGCACGTCGAGCTCGAGCACGCGCGCGAGCAGCTCGTGCACGCGCGGGACAAAATCATCCAGCAGCCCCTGATTTGCGGCCATCCACTCGAGATCCAGGCCGTTCGACCAGAACTTGCCGGTCGCCGTGGTGACGAGCGCGCGCGGCACCGGCGCCGCCTGCACCTCGTCCAGATGGGCCCCGATGGCGGCGAGCGAATCCGCGTTGAAGCGGTTCTCGCCGTCGCCGAGGTCGAGCACGAAGACGTCTCCGTCGCGTCGCAGGCTGGGAAGCGTTTGCGGCTGGCCGTCCGGACTCAAGGTGCGGATCCGATCTGTCGGGGGTCGAGGAGCGCTCGGTCGCTCCGCTATCTGTTGTGCGATCTTGTCAGGCCGCGATCGAACACAGGAGGGAGCTATGAGCGAGCCGGCAGACGGGGCGCTGCGATTCTTGGAGCTGCATCGTGGCGATACGCCGCTGCTGCTGCCGAATCCGTGGGATGTCGGCTCGGCGAGGCTGCTGGCGTCGCTCGGGTTCGAAGCGCTCGCGACCACGAGCAGCGGCTTCGCAGCGACGCTCGGGCGGCTCGACGGGTCGGTCTGCCGCGAGGAGGCGCTCGCGCACGCGGCGTCCATCGTTGGCGCGAGCGAGCTGCCGGTGTCGGCCGACCTCGAGAACGGCTTCGCCGCCGACGCTGCCGGCGTGGCCGAGACGATGCGACTGGCGCTCGCGGCCGGCCTCGCGGGCTGCTCGGTGGAGGACTACTCGGGCGATGAGGATGCGCCGATCTATGGACTCGGGGAGGCGGTCGAGCGCGTCGCGGCGGCCGCCGAGGCGGCGCACGACGGTCCCGTCCACATGGTGCTGACCGCGCGCGCCGAGAACTACTTCCGCGGCCGACCGGACCTGGATGACACGATCGCGCGGCTGCAGGCCTACGAGCGGGCGGGCGCCGATGTGCTGTACGCCCCCGGGTTGACCGATCTGCGGGAGATCCAGCGTGTCGTGGAGGCCGTCGAGCTGCCGGTCAACGTGCTCGCGCTGCCCGCCGCGCCGTCGGTCGCCGAGCTCGCTTCGGTCGGCGTGAAGCGCATCTCGATCGGCGGAGCGTTCGCGTTCGGGGCGCTAGGGGCGCTCGTCGAGGCCGCCAACGAGCTGCGTGGCGCGGGGACGTACGGTTTCTGGGCGCGCGCGAGGGTGGGCGCCAAGGTGGCGCGGACAGCCTTCGAGGGCTGATCGCGCCCGCACGCGGGCTTGCACGCGGGTCGATGATTGGCATGCGGCGGGTGGGATTCGAAAGAGCGCTTGGTTCCCCGTGATGGCGCAGCCGGCTTTCGGGGCCGCGTCCGCCAACCGATGCTCGAACTAAAGTGAAGTGTATGCGGCGGTGGAGGAACGGCAGACTCGATGCGCTCAAAACGCATTGTCCGCAAGGACGTGTGGGTTCGAATCCCACCCGCCGCATTGAGTAATGCGTTCCAATGCCGAGTACGCCAACGTGATGGCGCTCATGGCCCAGGGACTGAATGATTGCGAGATTGCTCGGGCAAGCGCCTGCTCGAGTGCGCGGGCGCGATGCAAGCTGTGTTCAGCGAGAACCGAGTCTGTCTCTATCAACCCGACGCGCGAAGTCGCTGTGCCTTCGCCGTCGTCCACTCGAACCAGCTGGCATGTCTCTTCCCCCAGCACGGACCGGGTGCCAAGCATCTACCCCCGATCGAGCTCGCCGGCTGGCAGACGGAAGTCGTATGTGAGCACCCCGAGCAATTCCTCCGTGGCCTGATCCACTCCGACGGATGCCGCTTCACGAACCGGGTTCGGGCTAGCGGAAAGACCTACGCCTACCCGCGCTACAACTTCACGAACGCGTCCGATGACATTCGTGGCCTCTTCACATCGACATGTGAGCGGCTTGGGATCGTGGAGGCAGATGAACGCCCGGAACATCTCGATCGCGAGGCGTGACTCGGTTGCCCGCCTCGACAGCTTCGTCGGTCCGAAGAACTGAGGTCGCACCAGCCAGTTCAGGCCGGCGCGGGCGGCGCGCCGGCATACATGTCGGGCCCAGCAGCCGGATCGCGACGCTCGAGCTCGACGTTCCAGCCCTGCGAGAAGCCGCGCATCGCGAACGCCACGAGGAGCATCTGCAAGGGGACGATCAGCAGCGTCAGCAGCCCGAGCAGCCCGGCGCTCAGGTCGGGCTGTTGAAAGCCGCTCTTGTCGCGCGCGAACCAGCCCGGTCCGGCGACGAGGGCGAAGATCAGCAGCAGTACGGCGAGAACCGCCGACACCGGCAGCACACCGCGGTTCCAGCGCGCGGCGAAGAACGCCAGCGTGAGATACACGAGCACATAGCCGATCTGCACCGGCAGCATCCCCTGCAGCACGCTCCAGCCGCCGATCGTCACGATCGCGACGAGCGCGGCACTCGCCAGCAGCAGCACGACGACCGTGGCGCGCGTCGCCTGCACGACGGGCTTGTCGCGGTTGGGGTGGGTGACGACTACACCTGCCGACCGGGAATCCGGCGGCGGCTGCAGGCCTTGGGTGGAGGACATCGCGATCACCACCATACAATCTCGGGGTGCGGCGCGCGCGGGCGTGGTGGAACTGGTAGACACGCCGGCCTTAGGAGCCGGTGGGCGAAAGCCCTTGGAGGTTCGAGTCCTCTCGCCCGCATTGACAGAAAAGGCAGGCCGCGGCGCGGGCGTCCGCGGGACGGCTGCCTGGACGTGGCCGGCGCGCACGACCGTGCCCGCGAGATCGTCGCCGAGCAGGCCGTCAAGGCGGCCGACCCGCAGGCGGCCGGTCCGACGTTCCGCGAGGTTGCGCTCGACTACATGCGGTGGCTGGAGCGGGTAAAGGGGGCCAAGCCCTCGACGCTGGCCGACCACGGCTACGCGCTCGCCGAGCCGAACGGCACCACAAACGGGCAGGTCATGCTCGCGCTCGGCGACCGGCCTGTGGCCGAGGTCACGCCCCGCGACGTCGAGAACCTGCTCGATGCGCTCGCCGCGTCGGGCGCGTCGCCTCGGACGATCAACAAGCGGCGCGCGCTCCTGGGCGCGGTGTTCACCTATGGCGTCAAGCGCGCCGGCCTGCCTGCCAACCCGGTGCGCGCAACAGACAAGCGCCGCGAACCGCAGCAGGCGGCCCTCGACACGTACAGCGTCGCGGAGGTCGAGCGGCTCGCATCGGCGCTTGCCGAGGGCAGGCACCGCGATCGGCACACCGCCAGCGAGGCGACCCGGGCCGAGGACGCGCAGGACGCCGAGCTGGTGCGCGTCGCGGCGTACACCGGGCTGCGCCAAGGCGAGCTGCGCGCGCTGCGCTGGCGTGATGTCGGCGCGGACGTCATCACCGTCTCGCGGGCGCTGTCGGCCGGCGTGGAGTCCGGCACCAAGGGCGGCCGCGTGCGGCACGTCCCGCTCGTGCCGCACGCGGCCGACGCGCTCGAGCGGCTGCGCGCACGCGGGGACTTCACCGCGCGTGACGAGCTGGTGTTCTGCAACTGGCGCGGGCGCGCGCTTGACCCGAGCGCGCTCGTCGCGAGGTTCAAGCGCTCGCGCGATGCCGTCGGGCTGCGTCCCCTGCGATTTCACGACCTCAGACACACCTACGGCTCGCTGCTCGCGGCTGCCGGCCTCCCAGTCACCGAGATACAGGCGGCTATGGGACACGCGGACCTCCAAACGACGGCGCGCTACCTGCACGCCCGCCAGGCGAGCGAGCAGGTCGATCGTTTCGCTCGGGCATTCGCTGAGGGCTGACGTCCACCACCGCTTCGACGGCCGCCCGGCTGAAGCGGCGTGCCGGCCGATTCGGACGGAGGGCAGCTCGTCGCGGGCGGCGTAGTCGTGCACCGAGCGCACGGGGATCTGCAGATATTCGGCGACCTCGGCTGCCGTCATCACGTCGTGCTGTTCGGCACTCACGCCGCGACCTCTGCTTGCTCTGAACCCGGGTTGGTCCTGATGACCATCACCCCGAAAGCCGAGCAACGTGCTCGCTGCGCAAACCGATTGCCCGGCGAAGCGCGCGCGAGGAAGCTAGCGCTCAGCGAGCAGCCAAACGAGCGGCCGCAGCGTCCTCATAGCGTCCGGCGAGCGCCAAGCTTGCGTCGCGGACGCCCCTGATGTCGCTCTGCTCCGCCTGGGCGCGCAGCTCACGGGCCCGAGCTCGCAGCTGCTCAGGGCTCTGCGTGCTATCACGCAGCCTGTCCTCCATCGCGGCAAGCAACCAGCGATCCTTGTCGTGCAACGACGGCCAAGGCGAAGTCGACACACATTGAGTGTACCGGCGCATAGGTCGAACCCTTGCGGGCGAGACGCTGAGGTTCACGGACTGGGCCGCGGCACCTCGAGCCGGTGTTCCGCCGATTTAGCGCTCAGCGGGAGCGACGCTCCCTCCACGGAGTGGATTGCCTAAACGAGCGACCCAACAAGCCATCAAGGAAACGCCACCGCCGCCCCTCGGTGCGGCCGTAGGCGCCTCGTCTGACACGCTGGCACACGGATGCCGCCCTGCCAGCCCGGTCAGGCCATCCGGTATCGCGCCGACCCTGGCGTTCGCTCGCCCCGTTGCCCTCACCGCCTCCACAGTCCTCCGCGTTGCATCCGCGACCATGTAGCTCTGTGTCGCAATCGGTGCTCTCGTAGTTGTTGTTCTCGACTCCCTGCTCCCTGCTGCCCGCTCGCTCCTGCTCACCACTCTGCATCTGGCCTCGCCATAAACATCTGTGATGTGTTGGTCGAGGCCAGCTGCAGAGCCAAACCTCGGGAGCGAGCGGGCAGCAGGGTCTTCGGATGGGTGGCCGCCTCATGAACGAAGAGCCAAAGGGCCACCCATCCGAAGACCCGCACGGGAGGACCGGCGATCGCTCCAATGTCTCAGGCCGCGCTTTCAGCCGGTCGACGCGAGACGACCTGCGTCTGCCAGAAGCGACGTGAGGTCGTAGTTGATGAGGCGGGGCTTGCAGACGGCCGGCTCCTCGCGAAGCGCCGGCGGCAGGCTCGGCGTTCGCCTCATCATCCAGTCACCGGCGAGGATCTGCTCGCGGCTAGCGAACAGCACCCGCTCCCTGGCAGGGTGGGTGCCTTCGCGAGGACCCGCGTGCTCGCCTGCATACCAGGCGGAGAGGGTCTCATCGGCCGTCTCGATCAGACGACCCAGCGGACCCTCGCGTGCAGTCAGGAAGATCACCGCCGGCGGGATGGCGTGCGCGGCGAAGAGGCCTCCTCGCCAGCCGTCGAGCAGCCAGCGGTCATAGCGGCGCAGGCGGTCGATCTGCTTGTGGGGGCGCTCGGTGCGGTCGTACTCGATCAGCACCGCGAAGCGCTCCTCGCCCGATCCTCCGATGAGGGTGGCGTCGGGCTCAAGGTAGCCCGTGCGACTCTCTGCGGGATAGAGGCGCGTGCCCGGCGGCAGCTGCGCTGCCGGTGAGCGCTCGGTCTCGCCGTCCCCGTCGATCTCGATGCGCCCGTTGCGCGGACCCAGCCAGCGAAACGGCATCTGAGCGATGAGTGCCTCCTGGCCATCAGCGGCCGCGTCTCGAGCGATGTGAAGCACGATCGATGCGAGCTGCAGGTCGTGTTCTGCGTAGCTGATGCTCGTGAGCGGCACGGGCGTGTAGCGGCGCTCGTCCGGGACCATCTCGCACTCTCTGAGCGCCGAGAAACCAAGAGACGTGAGCCGGTAGTTCCACTCGGCGCGCCCGTACGCGGATGCCGGTCGGAAGTGATCCACGTACCCGCTGTCGTGCAGGCGCTTGAGGCGCATCTGCGCAGCGCGCTCGCGGGAGAACCCCCATCCGAGCGCCGTGAGGTGGCTCATCGAGAGGAAGTTCGCTCCGTGAAGCAGCGCCATCAGGCGCAGGTCCCGGTCTGTAAGGGCGATCCGACGTGGCCGTTCCGGTCGCCGTCCCCATGAGATCGTTGCGGCGCTCAAGTCCTCGCCCGCGAGGAGCGCCCTGTGCACGATGGTGAGGCCGATGTTGGTCATGGATCCGCTGGCGCCACCCACCGCCGATCGGCGAGAAGGCGGACGCTGTATAAGCCGCGGCCAGCCCCACTCGCGCAAGCGAACTCGTGACCCAGGCCTGGAGCCCTTCGTCAGAGCAGGGCTCAGACCCGTCGTGGCAGAGACGGAGCGCGGTCGGTGACGCGCAGCGTGCGCGTAGCCTTCGGCTCCGCTGGGCGTCAAGCTCGGCCTTCGGCCGCGCTGCGCGCGCCGCTGTCGCGGCGAGCTTGACCCCGCGAAGCCTTCGGCTGAAGGGTCTCTCAGGTCGGCTGCGCCGAGCGCTCGGTCGCGCGGGCGGTTGCCCCACCATGGTCCAGTCGTCGGGAGTACCTTCCCAGCGTGGGTGTCGAGCACAGCAGCCGCCAGGAGGAACGCGCCCGACGTCAGAAGGCGAGAGCGCTCATCGCCGAATATCACGAGCAGCAGCTGCTCGCGCTGCTCGAGCACGTTCGCGACGGGTTCACGCGACTTGACCGCGGCGAGATCGACGCGTTCGAGCTCGACGAGCTGATCCACCGTTACAAGCGCTCGGCGCGCGAGCTCTGGAAGTTCTGCGGCCAGACGGGCAGCGACTGGGAGCGCGCCGCGCGCACGCTTGGGTGGCTACGCGAGGAGGGCGAGGAGCCCAATTGGTGGCAAGCCGGCGAGCCGTCCCGCCGACGATCGTAGTGATGCCCTGCCTGCTCGCTGCCCCATGTTGCGGGGGCGGCAGGTCCATGCCGCGTGTTCTGATCCCGGCGGAGCAACGGGGGGAGGGCGGCGAGCGACGCGCTCGGGGACGAAGCAGTAGCCAGCGGGTGCCGCCAGGCGTCGTTGCTAGTCGTCCGTGGCAGGAGCATGACCAGCGTCCGCCGATGCGCTCGCATCCGCTCGGAAGGGGCAGCGCTGGCCTATTGCCGTGGGACACACTAGCTTTGAGGGATGGCCGAGGCTCTGGCGTTTCGCGAGATCGCGCCCAACGACATCGACGAGCTCGCGGCTCTCGTCGCTGACGCGTTCGTTAGTTATCGCGCGTTCGCACCGGCCGACTGGCAACCGCCGTCGGCAAGCGAGCAGGTCCGAGTGTTGCAGGGCTGGATCGCTGATCCGGACTTCTGGGGAGAGCTGGCTTCAGGCGAGCGATCGCTCGTCGGACACGCCACGTTCATCCCGGCCATGCGTCACTCGTTTCAGGCGGTGCCAGAGCCAGCCCTTGCGCACCTCGGGCACCTCTTCGTCGAGCCACGGTATTGGGGATCGGGGGTCGCGGCGCAGCTGTTGGGGCGTGCGATGACCGCTGCCGCCGCGCGCGGGTTTGCGGCCATGCGGTTGTTTGTCCCTGTCGGCCAAGCGCGCGCCCGTCGCTTCTACACACGCGAGGGTTTCATCGTGGTCGGCGAGCCGTTTGACTTCGGTCTCGGTTTGCCCGTGCTCGAGTATCAGCGCTTGCTGCAGCACTGACGCGGCTCCGAGCCCACTTCTACCTCCTGGACTTGGCGTTCCA
The DNA here is from genome assembly GCA_035317495.1 of Solirubrobacteraceae bacterium. Lineage (GTDB taxonomy): Bacteria > Actinomycetota > Thermoleophilia > Solirubrobacterales > Solirubrobacteraceae > Palsa-744. The sequence continues at coordinate 11,896 of DATHGU010000036.1, read as the reverse complement.
GCTCGCTCACGGGCCAGGGGAGCTGGGCGTGGTGTTCGGCAGCTCGTATCGCCTGACGAACTCGCTCTTGGCCTCGGTGTATGCCTCGCGGTCTCCGCCGTGGCGCTCAGCTAGCGTTCGCTTCAGCGTCGCATACTGGCGGGCAAGCGCCGGGTCTGTGCGCAGATAGTCGCGGAAGCGCAGATAGCGCGCCAGCTCGCTGGGGTCATCGACCAGTTGCAGGTGGTGGGTGCGCTTGGAGGGTGTCGGGTAGGCAAGAAAGCATCGCTTGACGAGAGTCGCGTTGAACGCCTGTGGATACTGGTAGCCGCCCTCAGCGACGAGCCTGGCGACCGGAGCCTCGTAACTGTCGACGAGCGCGACCATGTCGATAATCGGCTTGGCGACCAGACCCGGGACGGCGGTCGATCCAATGTGGTGGATGTCGGTGCCCGAAAGCAGCGCCGCGAGGCGCCTGCTCTCTTCCTCAAAGGCAGCTGGCCAAGAGGGATCGTATTCGACGATCTCCACGCGCATGTCGCGAACACCGGCGCGAGCGAGATCCGCGAATGCGGCGCTGCGTTTGCTGACGGGTCCCATCTCTCCGTAGTCTCACAGACCATTGTGGACTTACGAGCGTGGCACAACTCTAATGAGGAGCCCAACTCCGGGCTGGTCAGCGCGTGACCGAAGGAGCGGGTGGAGCATGGCATCGCAGAAACGTCGCGGCGAAGTGGAGGGCGTTCTGGCGATCACGTCCCGCTGGGCACATCATCACCCTGATGTGCGTGGTCTGGCGTTGGTCGGCTCCTGGGCGCGCGAGGCCGCGCACGCCAACTCGGATGTGGATCTCCTCCTGTTGACCGACAAGCCGAGCATCTTCACCGACCGCCAGGACTGGACGGAGGACCTGGGCGCGGTCAGCATCACTGGCAAGCAGCAGTGGGGGCCGGTTGCGGAACGCCGGCTGCTGCTCCCGTCAGGTCTTGAGCTGGACGTGGGCGTAGCTCCTACTGCTTGGGCCGCAACGAACCCAGTGGACGCTGGCACTCGCGATGTCGTGAGCGCTGGTGTCCGCATACTGCACGATCCCGATGGACTGCTGACGCGGGTAGTCGCCGCCTGCACAACTCCGGCGTAAGCGATTAGGCCGCTGCGTCAGAGAACAGGCGGCCGGGGCAGTACGCGGCCAGCTCCCGGTTCGCTCTTGCATCCGACCCGAAGCAGGCACCCCGCGCCTGCGATGCAGCGCACCGCTTCAGCTCGTGCGCGGCTTTACGCTCCGCTGCGTGGAACCGCGCGACCTCCGTCTCCGCCTGAGCGCGCTTGTTGGCTTCGAGGCGCCCAGATACCCAGCGCCCGCACCGAGCGTCATCGACGAGCGGCGTCGAGACGGCTACACCGAGCAACTCGTCAGCTACCAGAGCGGAGACGAGTCCGTTCCAGCGCTGCTACTCATCCCGGGGCAGCCCTGCGGCGCAGGCATCGTGGTCCATCACCAGCACCACTCGCAGTGGCATCTCGGCAAGTCGGAGGTCGCTGGCCTCCAAGGAGACCGGTGGCAGGCGTTTGGACCCCCACTCGCTCGCCTTGGCGCGATCGTGCTGGCGCCCGACGCCATTGGCTTCGAGGACCGCAGGCGGGGCGGTCACGGCACGGATGCCAGACCGTCAGACCCGGGCGACTATTTCACCACGATGTGCCACCAACTGATACGCGGACGACCTCTGATGGGCACCGTACTAACGGACGCTGCGACAGCGCACTCGGCCCTGGCGGCACGTCCCGAGGTCGACCCCGACCGGGTCGGTGCGCTTGGGCATTCCATGGGCGGTGCGAGTGCCCTATTCCACGCCGCGCTGGATACACGAGTGCGTTTCGCGGTCGTAAGCGGCGCCGCGTGCACCTACCGACGTCGCATGGAGAGAGGGACCGGTATCGAGGCCACGCAGGTTGTGCCGGGCATACTTGAACTGTGCGACCTTGACGACATCGCCGGCCTGGTCGCGCCACGGCCATTGCTGTTGTGCTCGGCGACGGAGGACAAGTACTCGCATGATGCTCCCGCGATTGCCGACGCAGCCGCGGCTGTGTATAGGAGTGCCGCAGCGCCAGAGGCGCTCTCGCACGCGCGTTTCGAGGGCGCTCATGGTCTCACCGAGGAGCGATTCTCAGTCATCGTGGACTGGCTGGCCTCCCGACTGGGCGCATGACGGCGTCTGCCGGCGAGTGCCCATGACGATCCGGAACTTCTTGCCAAGCGGAAGACCAGCCAGCTCAGCGCGGGAGGTTGGTGCAGGCCACCGACGCATCGGGTTGGGTGTCTCAACCGCGCGGAGTGCAGCCGGGCTCTGCGAAACGACTGCTTCCGGGTGAAAGGAGGTGCAGCTGAGACCGAGGTCAGCCCTCTCGCATGGGACGAGGACGAGCAGTCTCGGGCAGGCCCGCGCAGACGCCTCCTTCCCATGGCGAAGCACTCGTGATCGTGTTGTCGGCCGCGGCGCTTGCGCAGCGTCCACGGCGGCACCGAAACTCCGAGCTCTCCCGATATCCCAGGAACCGGCGCGTCCGCAGCCCACGATCCACCTCCGTCCGAAGCTCCGCCGGGTCACTGCCCTCGCGCGCCGCGGCCAGGCGCACATGGCGCTCGACGTCATCGTGGCGGTCAGCTGCCGAGGTCACGACCTGTCGTGGCACCTCTGGTGAGAGCTCGTGCACGAGTTCCGTGGGTAACAGATTGGGTAACAACGTACCCGCAGAGGCCGCCCAAACGCGCTCCAACCGCGCGAAGCGGCCCGTAGTCGCGGGATCCGCGCGCTTGTGGCGTGCCTTAGGAGCCGGTGGGCGAAAGCCCTTGGGGGTTCGAGTCCCTCCGCCCGCATGGAAAGTCCTGCAAACTGGTGGTTTGGCGAGTTCGTGACTTGTTTGGGATCACGTACTGAGTAGCTGCCGAGGCTCTTTGCCGGGCAAATCCAGCGCCAGCGCAGGCGCGGACCGTCAGAAGAGCGTGTTCCCGGCGTATTCTCGCCGCTCTGATAGGCTGCAGAGACATAACAGAGAAACCGGAGCAGAGAAACCATGGCAGAGAACGTAGCCGTTCGTAACGTCACAATTGCTGGACAGCCGTTCGTGTTGCGACGCAGCGATGTCCTCAGGGCGTTGCGGAACGTAGAACCGGAGCCGATCTCCAGTCACTTCGTTGTGGTGAGCTCGCGTCGATTCCCGCCCAAGCAAGTGATCGGCGAGGTCACCGGACTGGACCGCGCAGACTTCACTACCCATCAGGCGAGGCGAACGCTCTTGCGTCTTGGATTCACGGCCGGCCGCCGTGGCTCCGACTCGAGGTCAGCAGGGGCGAAGCCCGAAGCGCAGGACAAGAGCCTGGCGGAGCGGATGCGGGCGTTCACGGGAGAGTGGGTCGCGATCAAGGACGATGAGATCCTGCATGCCTCCAAGTCACCCCGAGCACTCGTCGGTTGGCTGGGCAAGCACGGCCAGAAGGCCGACAGCGTCTTTCGAGTGCCCGAGGACGATCTCGCCGCAAGCGGCCTCGCGCCGCTGTGAGGTTCAGCTTTCGAGACATCCCGGACGCCGGGCGAGCAACGGTCCGTGCACGACCGATCGTGGATATGGTCGTGGAAGGTCTCGACATTGCTCCGCAAGCGTGCCTTCTCGATACAGGCGCCACCGCGATCCGCCTGGGCGCTCACGTCGCCGCACTATGCGGAATCGACACCGCCAGGTCTCCCGAGACGAAGATCGCTGTCGGAGGGGCGCTCGTCACGGCTCGAATGGCTGTGACGAGCCTGCAGGTCACCAAAGAGACAGACACTCACGAGTGGAGCGCACCAGTCTGGTTCTGCGAGCCATGGACGCCAGCATTCGGGCTCGTTGGGCTCACCGGATTCTTCGACCAGTTCGAGGTCGCCATTGCAGCCTACGAGGAATGGTTCGAGCTCACACCCGTGAGTACGTGACGACGAGTCGCGCTGATCGATGCCCGTCCTTGGGCTCGTGCGGGAGCGGCCAGCATTGCAGTCGATTCGCATAGCACCGCTCGCATGGATGTGCTCATGTAGAGACGAGAACGGCCTTTCAGCCAACTAGCGTCTCTACATGAGCACATCTGCACGGAGCTGCCCTCCGGAGTTCCACGTACGCTGAGGTCGTCATGCCAGAGCTTTCGAGTGTTCTCAGCGAGGCGGTCGTCGAGCGTCTGGCTTCGCCCCGTTCGTTTGAGCGGGGGGCGGCCTACCTCGACGAGGGCAGGGTCGGCCCGCTGCGGGCAGGGGCCGGGCGCGTCAATGCGACGGTTCAAGGCAGCGATAGCTACACGGTCGAGTTGCGTCTCAGCGAGGGTCGGCTCCAGTTTGCCTGCTCCTGCCCGGTGGGCGTCGAGGGGGAGTTCTGCAAGCACTGCGTCGCGGTGGCGCTGAGCTGGCTCAAGGACCGCGGCCCATCCGGGCCGACGCTCGATGATGCGCGCACCTACCTCGAGGACCTTCCTCCAAGATCGCTCGCGGACCTGTTGGTCGACCACGCCCACGAAGATGAACGGCTCGCTCGGAGGCTGCTGTTGCTGACGGCGCGCTCACGGGAGCGGGCGCCCGGAGACATGGACTCGCTGCGCGTGCTGATCGACCAGGCGTTCGCCTTTCACGAGTTCGTCCCCTACCTCGAGGTGTGGGGCTATGTGCAAGGGATCGAAGAGACGATCGATGCGCTCGACGAGCTGCTCACGGAGGGACAGGCAAGCGAGGTCATCGAGCTCGCGGAGTACGCTGACGGCCGTGGAGCACTCGCTCGAACACGTCGACGACTCCGACGGCCAGTTGGGAGACCTGGCGGCGCGTCTGCAGGAGCTGCATCTGGAAGCGTGCCGTCGGGGAGCGCCCCACCCGGTGGAGCTCGCCGAGCGCCTGTTCGCGCGCGAGCTCGAGGGGGGCTGGGACATCTTCGACCGCGCAGCGCTGACCTACGCGGACATCCTCGGGGAAGCCGGCTTGGCGCACTACCGCGAGCTCGCGAACGCGCGCTGGGCGACCGTGCCGGAGTTCGCGCCGGGTGAGGGCTCGCACGAGCGCTACGGCTCGCGCTTTCGCATCACCCGGATCATGGAAAGCCTCGCGGAGCCATCCGGCGACCTCTCCGACCAGATCGCGGTACGCGAACGTGACCTGGGAAGTCCCTACAGCTTCCTGCGGATCGCAGAGCTCTGCCACTCACACAATGAGCACGACATGGCGCTCGAGTGGGCAAAGAGGGGCATGACCGAGTTCCCCGACTCGCCCGACCAGCGCCTGCGCGACTTCCTCGTCGAGGAATATCGGCGCCGAGGGCGCACCGAGAAAGCGATCGAGCACACGTGGGTGGCGTTCAGCTCGCGGCCGGCGCTCGAGACCTACCAGGAGCTCGCGATCGACGCGAAGGCGCTGGGCGAGTGGGACGAGCGACGCGCGGCCGCGCTCACGCTGCTGCGTGCTCCCTAGGCCGACTCAGACGCACGAACCAGACACCGATCGCTGCGCAGCGGCAGCGGCGCCACCGAGCTCGTGCGTGTGCTGCTGTGGGAGGACGATCCGGACGCCGCCTGGCAAGCAGCAACCGAGGGCGACTGCACTCACAATCTGTGGTTACAACTCGCCGACCAGCGCCGCGCCGAGCACCCGGAGGACACGCTCACCGTATACCGCCGCCACGTCGAGCAGACAATCGCCGGCAAGGACAAGCGGTCATACGCAGAGGCCGTCCGGCTGATCGAGGAAACGATCCGCCCTCTGTTCACCGAGTGCGGCAAACCGGAGGGCTTCGAGGGCTACGTCGAAGAGCTCCGCAGCAGCCACCGACCCAAGCGCAACCTGATGAAGCTCATGGACCAGCTCCAGATAGTTCGAGGTGCACGCACTTGACGCCGGCGGACACTCGAGCTAGGAAGGTCCTGAGGCCCATTGCGAGACTCCCGGCGTGACACATCTCTGACACAAGTCACTTATCGTGGGATCCGTCAGGTGTGCTCAGCAGCGTTCGCAAACGCCGGACAAGCCGCCGGCACGCTCTCGTGCTCGCCCCGCCGGCTCGGGGGGCGAGATCGCGCTCAGCAGCCTTCCTGGGAGTTCGTGCCGGCGTACGTCGGCGGGCATTCCTCCCATGCCTTGCGTTCGTAGGTGGTTGTTTCCTTTGTCAAATCTTTAGCATGTATATCCCAGTTGAACGTGAAGTTGTTGGTCAGTTCGACTTCATTTGCCTCGATCGCCCCAGTGAATTCGCCGTTGTTTTCAATCGCCAGCTTCGAGTAGGGTGCCACGATCGTCCCGTAGAACGCCGAGCTGGAGTTGGGCGCGAATTCGATCGTCCCTCCCGAGCCGTCGTATACATAGATCTGCAGGGACGTGGCGTTTTGGTTCAGGTTTTCGATGGTCACGCCGTTCTTGAACCCAAGCTTGCCGGCTTCCGGGTCGTTTTTGCAGCCCGATTTTGATTCCGGTTCGCGGGGGGGTTTGGCCGAGTCGATGAAGATCTCGACTCTGGCCCCGTTTTCGATTGTCAGCTTCGCAAAGGTGCCGGTAACCTGGAAGTCGCAGAAGTTGTAGATCCCTTCTTTCAGTGTCAGTTCGGCTTTGTTGCCCATCTTCAGCGAGCGGATCGAGGGATTGAAGGTGACGCTGCCTGAGGGGCCTCCGACAGGGTCTTCTGGTTCGATTTTGGTTTTTTTGGCGGCGGCTTCGATTCCATTCGTGATGAGCCAGTCGCAGTTCGGGCCTGCGGCTGGGGATTCGCCTGGGAGTGGAGGCTTGCATCCCGCGGTTCCGGCGGCTGGTAGGGCGGATTCCGCCGATTTCCCTATAGGGATCGGCGGAGGCACGAAGGGCGATGTGGTTTTGGTGATCGTTCCCGGCGAGCCGCTCCCTTCGACTTTACCGCTGGGCGCCAGGTCGGTTTTTGTAACGGTGACGCCAGGGCCGAGCTTAATGGTTCCGTTCGTCCCGATTTCGCCTGCGAGTTTTCCATTGTTCTTGACGGAGATGGAAGTGTATCCGAGGATTCCTTCGACTTCGAACAGGGGAGGGCGGGAGAGGGAGGCGCGCGCTTGGAGGCGCCGATGGACGCCGTTGACCGTCCCGACGGATGTGATGCAGCGCTGGGTTTCGTTGGTTACGGTTGTGATGGTTTCCCCGGCGCATTTTTCTCCAGCTGCGAGCCCTCTCGAGGTCCAGTATTCGAACGTTGCGCCGTTGCCCAGAGGTTCCGAGCCGCTTTTGCATAATGTTTCGGCGTCGCTTGCGGTTAGGGGTGCCTTCTTTTCACTGCCGTTGATGCATTCTGTCGGTTTTTTGGGTTCGAGCTTGCTCAGGCGGTAGGCCGCCGTCTGCAGCCCCGCTTCGGCGGCCTCGAGCGCGGCCTTGGTGTTGTTGTCGCGCGTGGTCGAGGTGGAGGTCTGCGACGCGACCGTGACCGCCGCGCCGATCAGCACGGCGAGGATGAGCAGCACGATCATCGCCGTCGGCAGGACGAACCCTGCCTCGCCGGGGAGGCGGCGCTTGAAGTCGAGATGACGCATGTCGATCATTCCGTTTCGGGTTTTGGGGGCGAGGGCTTTGGGTGGCGAGCAGTTCATGGTTTCGAGATCAGCATGATTTTTCGAGTTCTTCTTTGCTCTCTTTGGGGTTGGCGATCAGCGTGGAGACGCGGACGGCGGCGGGTTGGTGGTTGCCGCTCGGCACTTTGGCGGTTACGACTACCGTGAGCCGCTTGTAGTTTTCTGTTTTTGTGCTTAGACAAGCTTTGTCGTAGTGCCACGTGACGAAGTCGTAGACGTTGCCGCTGACAGGACCGTCTTCCCATTCGCACGCCCCGGGTTCTTTTGAGCATTTTCGTCCGGTGGGTTTCGCAAAGATCGCCCCCGGGCTCACCAGCTTCTCGACTTCTGTTTCTTTTTCGCCGTACTGGTATTCCGTGCCACCTTCCTTGACGTAGTAGTCGGGATTTTCTTTGCTGGTCGAGTGCGACGGCGCTTCGTGCATCGCCAATTCGCCGTAGGGGATCGCCTGCAGGCGCTCGACCTCGAGCTGCGCCCGGTGGGCCATCGATGTGCGGCGTTCGGAGAGCAGGTTGAGCTTGCGCGCGCTGTCGGACCCGCCGATCAGCCCGAGCAGGCCGACCGTGAGGACGAGGATCGCGACGAGCAGCTCGATCAGCGTGAAGCCGTCCTCGGCGGGGAGGCGAAGGGGCCGGCGGAGGGAGAGCAGGGGTCTCATCTCAGCAGCCACTTATGTTGCAGTTGCGGATGAACGCGGCGTTTTCGAGCACGACGCTGTGGCTGTAGCCGCTGCTGCCGGCCTGTTTGAGCGTGCCTTTGGCGGGCAGTTCGACCCGCAACGTGGCAACGGTCGTTTCGGCTCGTTCGGTCGCGGTGGGCGATTCGGTGCAGGCTGCGGCGCCGTGTGAGTAGCAGAAGACTTTGGTCGGGTTGAGGACGTCGCGCACGATCGGCGCGCCCGTGCTCGGGAGGGTGCCGGCTTCTCCTTGGACGGCCTTGCGGACGCACTCGTGGTAGGTCGTGCCCGGCTGTTCGACGCCGCATTCGTACTTGATCTTCCATTTCGGGGTTCCGATCTGCGCGAGGAATTCGATCGTGCCCGCTTCCGCTTTTTGGATCTTGTAGGCCTGCCGTATCTCCCGCGCCATGCGCGCCAGGCCGGCGCGGCCTTCCTGCATCGTCAGCGCCCATTCGGTGTCGCGTGCCTGCACCTGCTGGCTGGTCTCCAGCGTGCCGAGGATCGCTCCGAACACCACGAGCCCGAGCACGGTGGAGACGAGCAGCTCGATCAGCGTGAAGCCGCTCTCGGAGGAGGGGTTGGGGAGCCTCGAGCGGGCGCGGGCGACGGATCGGAACGGCCGACCGATCGAGGATCGGCTCAGAACCCGGAGCGTGGGGGAGAAGGTGCGCATCATCGCAGTGCATGTGGGCCTGCCAGAGTGTGTCGGCATCCCCCATCCCCGCCTTTAGCTTCAGCCGCCTGCAAGGCCTACAATCCGAGGCCGCCCGGGGGACTGGTGTATCGGTAACACGGTGGTCTCCAAAACCGCAACGCGAGGTTCGACTCCTCGGTCCCCCGCTCGTCAGACAAATCCGGCCCCCACCAGGCCGGAGCCGTGCCTACGACGCCGCCGCGCCGCGCGGCTTGCCGCCCGCGCGCCGGTCCACGCCGGCCGCGCCGGCGATCAGCACCAGGCTGACGAGCTCGGGCTGGAACAGGCCGTGCTCGACGACGCCCGGCGTGGCGCTGAGCGTGTCCGCGAGCGCGCGCGGGTCCTCGATCGGCCCAAGGTAGTCGGCGATCAGCCCGCCGTCGGGGCTTCTCGGCACGTCGCGCAGCTGTGTCGGATGAAGCTTGGCAAGCGTCGTCTGCACGGCGAACGGCACGAGCTCGAGCGGCACCGGCGCGGACAGGCGCGGCACGAGCTTCTCTGCGGAGACGATCACCACGAAGCAGCGCGCGTCGGCGGCCACGATCTTCTCGCGTGTATGCGCGCCGCCGCCGCCCTTGATCAGCCAGCCCTGTGGGTCGACCTGGTCGGCGCCGTCGATCGCCACGTCCAGCTCTCCAAGCTCGTCGAGTCGCACGACCGCCAGGCCGAGCTCGCGTGCGATCCGCTCGGTCTCCGGTGAGGTCGCCGCGTAGCGAACCCCCTGCAACTCGCGTTCGCCGAGCGCGTGCAGCAGGTATGCGACCGTCGATCCGGTCCCCAGGCCGACGCGCATCCCGTCCTGCACGAGCTCGCCCGCGGCGCGCGCCGCGGCGCGCTTGAAGCGGGCGATCTCCTCCGCGTCGCTCAGGGGCGGCGGCTGCTCTTGCCCAGTCGCACGCGGGGTCGCCATGGCGCGGACGTTACCGTCCCGGCATCTCCGGCGAAGCGTAGGCGCTCGGGCGAGTCGGGCCGGTGCAGCAGGAAGCCCTGCCCGATGGTGCAATCCAGTTCGCGTGCCAGCGCCAGCTGGCGATTGGTTTCGATCCCGACGGCCACCGCGGTGAGGCCGGATTTGTGCGCCAGCGCGATGATCGCCGCGACCATCGCGCGCGTATCGCGGTCTCGCTCGAACGTCTGGATCAGGCCGCGATCGAGCTTCAGCATGTCGAGCGGAAGGTTGCGCGGAAGCGCGATCGAGCCGTCTCCGGCGCCGAAGCAGTCGAGCGCGATCGCCACGCCCAGCCCCCGCACCTCGGCGAGCGTCGCGCGGGCGCGCTCGGGATCGCGCAGCACGGCCTCCTCGGTGACCTCGAGGCACAGCGCGCGCCCGGGCAGCTGAAAGCGTGTGAGCTCCTTGCGAACGCGCGCCGCCAGGTCGAGCTCGCTCAGCTCGCGCGCGGAGATGTTGATCGAGATGGGGACCGATGTGCCCTGCCGCCTCCAGGCGGCGGCCTGCGCACAGGCCGTGTAGAGCACCCAGTCGCCGATCTGCACGATCAGCTCGCTGTCCTGCGCACGCGGCAGGAACGTCGCGGGGAGCAGCTCGTCGATCTTCGATTCCTCCTCGCCGTCGGGATGCCAGCGGACGAGCGCCTCGCAGCCGACGGCGCGACCGCCCGCGAGCGGCAGGATCGGCTGGTAGGTGAGCACGAGCTCCTGTCTGGGGAGCGCGTGCAGCAAGCGCTCTTCGATCTCCAGGTGGGCCGTCATCTCCTGGCGCAGGCCCTCGTCGAACATCTCCAGCCGCCGCCCGCCGCCCCCCTTCGCGCGGTACATCGCAACGTCGGCCTCGCGCAGCATGCTCTCCGGGTCGGTGTCCGGATCGTGCGAGACCGACACGCCCACGCTGGCCGGCATCGAGACCTCGACCGGGCCGATCAGGAACGGCTCCTTGAGTGTCTGCAGCGCGCGCTCGGCGAGCGCCAGCGCCTCGGCGTCGGTCTCGATTTCCTCGCCGAGGATCACGAACTCGTCGCCGCCCAGGCGCGCGACCGTGTCGCTGTCGCGCATCATCTCCGCGAGCCGCTCGGCGACGGCGATCAGCAGGCGGTCGCCGACGTCGTGGCCGAAGTTGTCGTTGACCGCCTTGAAGCGGTCGAGATCGATGAACAGCAGCGCCACCACGCCGCTCGAGCGATGCAGGCGCGCGAGCGCCTGCCGCGTGCGGTCCATCAGCAGCAGCCGGTTGGGCAGTCGCGTGAGCGGGTCGCGCAGCGCCTGGCGCTCCAGCCACATGCGGTCCGTGACGTCCTTCGCCGCCGCGTACCACGTGTCGCCGTCGCAGCGCGCGCTCCACAGCAGCGAGCGCCACGAGCCGTCGCGGTGGCGGTAGCGGTTCGTGAAGTTCTCCAGGTGCGCCGGGCGATGGTTGCCGGTCAGCAGCAGCGCGAGCGTCTGCTCGACGTCGTCCGGGTGGAGGTACTCCTGGATCGGCTTGGCCTGCAGCTCCTCGCGCGTCCAGCCCAGCACCTGCTCCCAGGCGGGGTTCAGCAGCGTGAAGCGGCCGTCCAGGGAGATCGTCGCCAGCAGGTCGCTCGTCATCTCGAACAGGCGCGCGATGCGCTGATCTCCCGCCACCGCGAGGTCGGGCGCCTCGCCGTCGGGCCCCGGGGCGGCACGCGGCGGCTCGGATGCGAGCCGCTCGAGGTTGGTGACCGCCGCGGCGCGGGCACTGGGGATCGGAGAGCGCATTTGCCTGCTTCACACGTCGGCGGCGCCGCGCGCGCGCGCTCGCACCGGCGGCCTGAATGGACGTATTGACTAGCCGGTTGGCCCGTATTACCTGGCCCTGAGACCTCTCAGGGCCCGGCTATTCCGAGCGGTGCGGCGTCCTCGCCGCGCGGCGGATCGGCGCCCGGCGACGCTTCGCGCCCGCCGCTCTCGCCGCGCAGGAACCGCCACACGGCCAGTGCCGTCAGGATCGTCATGATCACCGCGCTCGACACGC
>DATHGU010000035.1:0-5945 GCA_035317495.1 Solirubrobacteraceae bacterium | reverse complement strand
AAGCCCGCAGATAGTGGGTCCGTTTGCTACCCACGGCTGCTACCCACGGGCAGCTCAGCCTCCGCTTGGCCGTGTCCAGGAAACAGAAAACCCTTCGATTTGCAGGTCTTTCCCAGTAAGCGGATGAAGGGATTCGAACCCTCGACCTTCGCCATGGCAAGGCGACGCTCTAGCCAGCTGAGCTACATCCGCGCGACCCGCCCATTCTAGTGCTAGCGGCGGAGATGCGTCTATAACCAACCCACATCCGGCCGCGGTCCACGATCCAGCTGGCGGGATGCCCGCAGGGAGTGGCGCTCACGCCGGCCGGCGGGCGCAGACCTGGTAGACGGCGTTGTGGAACGTTTCAAAGCCGTGCCGCGCAGCCCGCAGGTACAGCCGCCAGACGCGCGTACGCTCGGGGCCGGCCAGCGCCTCGGCCTCCTGCAGATGCTCGTCGAGCCGCCGGCTCCAGTGGCGCAGCGTGACGGCGTAGTCCTCGCGAAAGCCCTCGACGTGCTGCGTGTGAAAGCCGGCGCGCTCCAGCGCCAGCTCGATACGCGAGAGCGCCAGCGGCTCTCCGTCGGGGAACACGTAGCGCGTCGAGAAGGTGTCCTCGAGCGGGTCATCATCGGGGTCGAGCGCTGCGATCGCGTGGTTCAGCAGCCGCCCGCCCGGGCGCAGCAGCGCGAGCAGCGAGCGCGCATACAGGTCGATCTGGCGCTCGCCGACGTGCTCGGCCATGCCGATGCTCGCGATCGCGTCGAACGACGACGACGGCAGCTGCCGGTAGTCGGTCACCTGGATCTCGACCTGCTCGGAGAGCCCGGCCCGCGCGACCCGCTCGCGCGCGAGCTCGGCCTGCGGCTCAGACAGCGTCAGACCCATGACGGTCACGCCGTAATGGCGTGCCGCGTGGATCGCGAAGCTGCCCCAGCCACACCCCACGTCGAGTACGTGCATTCCGGGCTCCAGCCCGAGCTTGCTCGCGACCAGATCGAGCTTCGCGTGCTGGGCCTCCTCGAGCGTCTGTGCTCCCCGCGAGAAGACCGCGCAGCTGTACGTCATCGACTCGTCGAGGAACAACGCGAAGAAGTCGTTGCCGACGTCGTAGTGGTAGCGGACAGCGGCCGCGTCGCGCTCGATGCTGTGCAGGCGACCTCGCAGGACCAGCTCGAGCCCAGGAACACGCGGTACACCGCCCGGCGCCGCCGCCGCCGCGATCGCCACGCCGAGGCGCGCGCGATCACCGGCGCTCAGCGCAGGCGGCTGCCACTCGTCGACGACGATGAACGCCTCGTCGAGGTCGTCGACGGCCAGCGAGCCGTCGACATACGCGCGACCGAGCCCCAGCGTTCCCGGCGCTCGCAAGAAGTGCGCGAGCGCCGAGGGCTTGCGGACGAAGAACGTCGGGCTGTCCGGCTCGCTCGCCGCGACCGAACCCCCATCCCAGAAGCGCACGTGGAACGGCCGCGCGGGAAAGGCGCGCGGCAGCGCCCTGCACAGTGGTGAGCTCGCGCGCAGCGGGGCCACATGCACAACATAGACCTCGGCGCCTACCCCTTGAAGGTCGAGCGCCCGGCATCTCCGAAGGGCTCGTCGCGCTCGCGCACCGCCTCGCGGAAGCCGTGCTCGGCAGCATGGCGCTGGAAGGTGTAGCCCTCGGCCGTGTGGCGCGTGATGCCGTCGAACACCGTGCCCAGAACCTGGCTTGCGTGCAGGCCCTGCGCGTAGAGCGTCTGGTTGACGAGCAGCTTCATCATCATCAGCTGGTTGACCGGCATCCGCGCGATCCTCTGCACGAGGATCTCCGTGCGCTCGTCCAGCCGATCGGCCGTCGGCGACTCGATCGCCAGGCCCCACTCGACGGCCTCACCGCCGGACAGTGAGTCACCTGTGAACAACAGCCGCTTGGCCCGCTGCACGCCGATCCGGTGCGCCCACAGCGCGGTCGTCGGCGAGCCCCACACACGGGCCGGGGGGTAGCCGATCTTGGCGTCCTCGGCGATCACCAGCAGATCCGAGCAGAGCGCCATGTCCGTGCCGCCGGCGACGCAGAAGCCGTGCACCTTGCAGACGACCGGCTTGCCGCAATGGAACAGGCTCATGAAGCCCTGCACGTTGCGGCTCATCATCGCGTAGTCGACCATCGGATCCCACGTGCGGCGCGGGTCGTGGTTGGCGACCACCACCGCCGGGTCCAGCGGCGAGCCGACGGGCGCGCTCTCGCGCGGGCCCGATCCCCCTACGTCCGCCACCGCCGGGCCGTTCGCGCCGTCGGCGCCGCCCATGCCCTCGGCGCTCTGCACCAGGTCATAGCCGCCGCAGAACCCCGACCCGGCACCGGCCAGCAGAAGAACGTGCACGGCGGGATCGAGGTCGGCGCGTCGCACGCTCTCGACGAGCTCGGCGACCAACCCCGCCGTGATCCCGTTACCGCGCTCGGGACGGTTTAGCGTGATCGAGGCGACCCGGTCGGCGACCTCGTAGAGCACCTGCTCGCTCACATCCGCGATCCTACAGCCGCCCCGACGAGCTCGAGTCCGCGCCACGCGATGCGATGGCATACTCCCCGTCGTGCCGAGCAACCGCTTCAACACGCGCCTGTCGATGGCCATGCCCGACAGGATGCTGACGGCGCTGGGCAAGCTGAACGTCCCGGTCTACCGCCTGAGCCGGGGTCGGCTGCTGGGCAAGGTCGGCACCGCTCCGGTGCTGCTGCTCACCTCGACCGGCCGCCGCTCCGGACAGAAGCGCACGGCGCCGGTGCTCTTTCTCGTGCACGGCGAGCGTCACGTCGTGGTCGGCTCGAACGCCGGCAACGAACGCGCACCGGCCTGGTCGTTCAACCTCAAGGCCAACCCCGATGCCGAGATCGAGATCCGCGGCGCGCGGCGCGCGGTGCGCGCGCGGGTCGCCGAGGGCGAGGAGCGCGCGGAGCTGTGGACGAAGGTCAACGAGCTGTATGAGGGCTTCGACTCATACGACGCGCGGACCTCGCGCGACATCGCCGTGTTCGTGCTCGAGCCGCGCTGAGCTCGGCGCTACGCAGCCTGCCGGCGCGTCCCCGCGGTTGTCGCCTGATCGTCTAGCCTGGAGCCATGAGCCTCTTCACACGCAAGCAGACGAGCATGGTCGACGCCGCCTCGGCCCTCCCCGGGCGCGAGACCGAGATAGCCGTGCCCGCCAAGCACGAGGTGCTGGGCACGCCGTTGAAGGGGCCGTTCCCCGACGGCGTCGCGACTGCGATCTTCGGGATGGGCTGCTTCTGGGGCGCCGAGCGGATCTTCTGGGAAGCGCAGGGCGTCTACACGACGGCCGTTGGCTACGCCGGCGGGACGACGCCCAACCCGACCTACGAGGAGGTCTGCGGCGGGCGCACCGGCCACACCGAGGCCGTGCTCGTCGCCTTCCACACGGAGACCGCGAGCTACGAGGACATGCTGAAGCTCTTCTGGGAGGGGCACGATCCTACGCAGGGCATGCGCCAGGGCAACGACGTCGGCACGCAGTATCGCTCGGCGATCCTGTGGAACGACGAGGCGCAGCGCGCGGCGGCCAACGCCTCGCGGGAGGCCTACCAGCAGATGCTCACGCAGGCCGGGCACGGCCAGATCACGACCGAGATAGCCCAGGCGGGGACCTTCTACTACGCCGAGGACTATCACCAGCAGTACCTCGCCAAGAACCCCGGCGGCTACTGCGGGCTGGGCGGCACCGGCGTCAGCTGCCCCATCGGCCTGACGCCGCACGCCTAGCCGTCGGTCGCGGGCCTAGCTGCCTCCGCCAGCCGCGTGCGTCGCCGCCCGCCCCGTCCGCGCCGCGCGCAACGGCGCAGTTGCGCCCGGCGGGCGTGAGCCGCCCGGCAATCGGGTAGGCGCCGGGCTCACCCCGGCGCCTCCCACACCACCTAGCATGCGGGTCCGCACTAGGCGGTTCGCGTTGCATCCCGGAAACGGCGATAAGGGTCAGTAAATCCGCGTAGGCCGTGCTCGGCCCAGTAGGCGTTTGGCAGGGCGCGAGAGAGGACGTAGGAGCCCGCGATGCGCCAGGGACCCTTCTGCGATGCCGCCCACTCGCGGGCCGCTCGCTCGGGCATCTCCAGCGCTCGAAGGTTGCGCCGCCGTGTGCGGTAGCGCTTCCATTCCTTCCAGCGAACCTGTCGCAGTCGCCGTCTGAGCCATTCATCGAGATCGGAGAACGGGCGCTCCCCATCGGCCAACGAGTAGTAGGCCGTCCATCCCACCGTGAAACGGTTGATGGCGTGGATGCGCCGCTCCATCGAGACGCCCCAAGTGCGCGCGGTGAGCTGGCGCAGACGCTGCTTGGCCCGTTTCGGGGCCTTGCGGTCCACGCCGACCTTCACCTTCCCGTCCCGGCGGTAGAACGCGAAGCCCAGAAAGGCTCGCGTCGTGGCCGGGGCGATCGCCGACTTCCCGGCATTGACGCGCAGCTTCAGGCGCCGCTCGATGAATCGCGCGATGCTCGTCATGACGCGCTGTCCCGCGCGCTCTGACTCGACGTAGACCATCACGTCGTCGGCATAACGCACGAAGCGATGCCCGCGCCGATCGAGCTCTGAGTCGAGGTCGTCGAGCATGACGTTACTGAGCAGCGGCGAGAGCGGAGAACCCTGCGGGGTCCCCTCCTCGCTGGGCTGCCTGATCCCGTCAGCCATGACGCCCGCTTCCAGGTAGCGCCGGACCAGCCTGAGCACCTGCCTGTCATGAACCCGTCTTGCGACCCTCGCCATCAGCGCGTCGTGCCCGACCCGGTCAAAGAACGAGTCGAGGTCCAGATCGACGCACCACACCGCACCATCGGCGATGGACTGGCGTGCCCGCTCGACCGCTTGATGCGCCGAGCGCCCCGGGCGAAACCCGAAGCTATGGGGATGGAAGTGCGGGTCAAAGACAGGCGTGAGCACCTGCAACACGGCCTGGCAGATCAACCGATCCAACACCGTCGGCACCCCCAAAGCACGCAGGCCACCCGAGGGCTTGGGAATCATCACCCTGCGGACCGGCTGCGGCCGGTAGGTGCCCGCGTCGAGCGCTGAGCGGACCTGTCGCCAGTGATCTTTCAACCACGGCCTCAGCTCCTTGGTGCTCATCTGATCGATGCCAGCGGCACCGGCGTTCTGCTCGACACGTCTGAGCGCCTCGGCGAGATTGCCGCGGGAGAAGACCAGCTCCCACATACTCGCCTCGGCGGGGTGAGCGGTGGTCCCATCCGGCGCCGGGCCGTCGCTGCGCTCTGGACGGGTGTCTTCGGGCTTCACCCTCGGACTCTCCCGAGCAGGCCCCCGAAGGGGTTGGCTGCGGTCAACGCAACGGCCACGAGCACGAACGTCCTGACGCTCGGCTTCGCGTTCGGTCCTTCCCGGCGACATTCGATCCCGCCGGTACTACGACCTCTGCTCACTTCTCCACGGTGAGCGACGGCCTTCCGGCCGCCACCGTCACATCCCACCCGACGATCAGCACCCAAGCGCCGGTCGGGCATCCCGCGACACCCGTGGAGAGCTCCCGGGATAAGGCCAGCCACCTTCCTCGCGCACCCGCCGCATTTACGTGACGGCCCCTTGATGACATCGGGCTTCGCCATATCGTGCTGGCTCGCCCGGGCCGCCCCGCCTCCGATGCGGTTCGTGTCCCTCGGGTCGCGACTTCGCCTCCGGCTTCCTTCCCACCCCGTCTCACGACGACGCAGTTGCCCTTGGCTTGTGGTTGGTGTCATCAACCTCCACAGGGGACTTGCACCCCCGAGCGGCTGGTCATGCCCGGCGTACACGGCGCGACCCCGCCGAAGCGGGGCCGCGGACCGTCGTTTCCGACCCACAGCGCGTCGCGGGGAATGGACGCGCTGTGGGTCCCGGGCTCCTGCCCTACGCGCCCGAAGGCGCCGGGGTGGGCTGCCACGCCGGCGGCGCGTGCGGGCCACCGAGCGTTGGAACGTCTGATGGA
>DATHGU010000034.1:0-8054 GCA_035317495.1 Solirubrobacteraceae bacterium | reverse complement strand
AGGAAGCGTTCGTTCTCCTGCGGCGTGCCGTAGGTCACGCGCAGCGCTCCCTCGCCTCCAAGCGCCGCGCCGCCGCGCACGAGCACTCCGCGCTCCTGCAGGCCCGTCATGACGTCTTGCTCGTCGCGCTCGGCGGGCAGGTGAAACCAGCAGAAGTTGGCCTGCGATTCGGCGGGCTCGATCCCCAGGGCACGCAGCCGCTCATCGACGGAGATGCGCTCGGCGACGTTGCGCGCGACGCGATCGATCACCGCGTCCTGGTGCTCGAGCGCCTCGACCGCCGCGGCCTGCGCGAGCGCGTTGCAGAAGAACGGCTGGCGAACCTGGTCGAGGGCGCACGGCAGCTGCTCGGAGCCACACAGGGCGAAGCCGACGCGCAGGCCGCACAGGCCGTGCACCTTGGAGAACGTCCGCAGCAGCATCAGGTTCGGGTGGTGGGCGAGCAGCTCGATCGAGGAGTCGGGATCCTCGAGCAGGTTGAACTCGCAGTAGGCCTCGTCGACGATCACGCAGACCTGCGGCGGCACCTCGGCGAGGAACTCGGCGATCTCCCGCAGCGGGACGGCGGTGCTCGTCGGGTTGTTCGGGTTGCACACGAGCACCAGCCGCGTGGCGACGGTGATCTCGCGCAGCATCGCCGGCAGGTCGTGGCGCTCGGAGGAGTCCAGCGCGACCGTCACGGCCCGCGCGCCGGACGCGGCGCTGAGGTGCGGATAGACCGAGAACGACGGCCACGCGTAGACGAGCTCGGCGCCGGGCTCGAGCAGCGCCTCGCCGGCCGCCAGGAGGATGTCGCACGAGCCGTTGCCGATCGCGATGCGCGCCTCGGGCACGCCATAGCGATCGCTGAGGCGACGACGCAGCAGCCAGTTGGAGGGATCCGGATAGCGGTTGAGCGTGGCCAGCGCGCGCTCGATCGCCTCGCGCACCTGCGGCAGCGGCGGGTAGGGAGACTCGTTGCTCGCCAGGCTGACGAGCGGAGCGTCCTGCGCGTAGCCGCCCGCCACCGGATAGGCGGGGATCCTGCCGATGCGCTCTGAGAACTCGAGTGCCACGCGCGTATTGTGGCGCCTACTGCGCCGCCTGCAGGTCGGCGCGTAGCGAGCTCGCCTCGCCAAGGTACACGTGCCTGGGTTCGTGCCGCTCGTCGGCGTGGTAGTGGATTAACACCCTGATCACGCGCGGCAGCGAGCGCGGCACGGCGATCTCCCGCGCGCACAGCAAGGGCACGCTCTCGAAGCCCACTGCACGCGCCGCGACCGCGGGGAACTCGTCGTTGAGGTCGTTGGTGGCGGTGAAGATGCAGCTGACGACGTCGCGGGGCGCCAGCGCGTTGGCCTCCATGATCGCGTTCATCAGCGCGGTGGTCGCATCGAGGATGTCCTGCGCGTCGTTGCGATCGACGCTGATGGCGCCCCGCAGGGCAAACAGTCGCATGGCGAGCGATTGTGTCAGAGCGCCCGGAGCCGCTGGAGCTCCTCGCCGCTGAGAAGCCGGTGCTCGCCCTCGCGCAGGCCGTCGAGCGTGAGCGGCCCGAAGCGCACCCGCCGCAGCTCGGCCACCGGGTGCCCGACGGCCTCGCACATGCGCCGCACCTGGCGGTTGCGGCCTTCGTGGATCGTCAGCTCGATCTCCCGCTCGCCGGTGCGGCGCACGAGCGCCGGAGCCGTCGGCCCGTCATCGAGCTGCACCCCCTCGCGCAGCGCCCGTAGCGCGCGCTCGCCGAGCGCCCCGCCGAGCAGCGTCGCGCAGTAGGTCTTCGGCACCTCGAAGCTCGGATGCGTCAGCCGATTGGCCAGCTCGCCGTCGTTCGTCAGCAAGATCAGGCCGCTGCTGTCGGCGTCAAGGCGTCCGACGGGGTAAAGGCGCAGGCCCTGCGCCGGGACGAGCCCCAGCACGGTCGCACGACCGCGCTCGTCCTGCGCCGTGGAGAGCACGCCGACGGGCTTGTTGAGCGCGTACGTGACGCGCCGCTCCGCCCCGCTGACCGGGCGACCGTCGACCGCCACGCTCGCGCTCTCTGAGACGTCGCGGGCCGGGTCGTTGACGATCTGATCGTCGACGCTAACCCTCCCGGCGACGATCAACCTCTCGGCCGCGCGGCGCGAGGCGACGCCCGCGTGGGCCAGGTACTTGACTAGGCGCATCGGCGCCGCTCCGGGAGAGGGCTCATGTGCTGCAACCATTAGCAGTCGGCTCGGCCCGTGCGCCGCCGGCCGCATCGACCTCATGGACCTTCAGCTGCTCGAGCAGACACTCGCCGACCGCGACCAGCCGCGCTTTCGCGCGCGACAGGTGTGGGCGTGGGCCGCTGCAGGCGCGCGCGGCTACCAGGAGATGACCAACCTTCCGTCCTGGCTGCGCGAGACGCTGCAGCGCGAGCTTCCGTTCTCCAGCCTCACGCTGCGCGACGAGGCACGCGCCGCCGACGGCACCGTCAAGGCGCTGTTCGAGACGGTCGACCGTCGCCCGCTGGAGGCTGTTCTGATGCGCTACCGCGACGGCCGGCGCTCGATCTGCGTCTCCTCGCAGTCGGGCTGTCCGCTGACGTGCACGTTCTGCGCGACCGGCAGGATGCGCTTCGCGCGCAACCTGAGCGCCTCGGAGATCATCGACCAGGCGCTGCACTTCCGGCGCATGGACGGCGGCTCGGAACGCGTGAGCAACTGCGTGTTCATGGGCATGGGCGAGCCGATGCTGAACATCGAGAACGTCCTCGGGGCCTGCGAGCGGCTGCCCGATCTCGGCATCGGCCACCGCCACACGGCGATCTCCACGGTCGGCTGGACCCCGGGCATCGAACGCCTCGCCGAGCAGGACATGCCACTGCGCCTGGCGCTTTCACTGCACGCCGCCGACGAAGCGCTGCGCTCGGAGCTGATGCCCGTCAACGAGCGCTATCCGCTCAGCGACGTGATCGAGGCGTGCCATGCCTTCTACGCGCGCAAGCGCCGACGTGTGTTCGTCGAGTACGTGATGCTCGCCGGCGTGAACGACCGCTACGAGCAGGCGCTCGCGCTGGCTCGTGTGCTGGCCGGCCGCAGCGGCGACGACCGGTCGATCTTCAAGGTGAACCTGATCCCCTACAACCCGACCGGCTCCGCCAACGGCGCCGGCGAGGACGACCCGTATCGCGGTTCCACCCGCGAGTCGATAGCGGCATTCCACGCGGCGCTGCAATCGCGCGGAATTCCGGCCACGATCCGCCTCACGCGCGGGCGCGACATCGACGCCGCGTGCGGGCAGCTCGCCGCGCGCTCCGGCTAGCTCGCCCTTGCCTCACCGGCCTTCAGGAGTCGCTCGCGCAGCTCGGCCTGCTCCTCCGGCGTGGGGTCCCAGCGAGCGACGTCGGGCAGCTCATCGAGCGTGCGCAGGCCGAACAGCTTCAGGAAGTGCGTGCTCGTTCGGTAGATCACGGCGCCGAACTGCGAGTGGCCGGCCTCGTCGATGAGGCCGCGATCGAGCAGCGTGGCGACGGCCGAGTCGGCGCTCACCCCGCGAATGCGCGCGATCTCGGGCCGTGAGATCGGCTGCAGGTAGGCGACGATCGCGAGCGTCTCGGCCTGCGCCGGCGTGAGCGTCGAGGCGCGCGGACGGCTGAACAGGCGCCGCGCGGCGTCCTCGGCAGCAGGATCCGAGGCGAACGTCCAGCCGCCGCCCAGCTCACGCAGCGTGATTCCGGAGCGGCCGGGCGCATGTTGCTCGGAGAGCAGCGTGAGCGCCGCCGTCACCGGCCCCTCGCCGGCCTGCGTGGCTTCCGACAGCTCCTCGATGCTGAGCGGATCGGACGACAGGAACAGCAGCGCCTCGACCGTGCGGGCGAGCGCCGGAGCTTCGACGGGCACGGCGCTCACCCCGCCAGCCCTCCGAGCGATCGAGTCGATCCGCCGGACCCGCCGGCCAGCGCGACCGGGCCGCTCGGCGCGTGCGTGGTTGGCGCGTGCACGGCGATCTCGCCGAAGCTCTGCCCCTGCTCCCAATCGGCCTCGCCGCGTTTGTACAGCTCGAGCAGCGCGAACAGCGTGACGGCGACCGTCATGCGGTCGGCGCCGCGCACGGCCTCCTCGAAGCTGAACGCCCCGCGGCGCAGCAGGCCGCGCAGCAGCGCGAGGCGCTCGCCGACCGCCACGCGCGGCACCGCGACGTGCCGCAGGTCGATCTCCGGCGGCATCGACAGCAGCCGCCCGATCGCCTCGCCGAGCACCTGCGGGTCCTGGGATCCCCCGGCGGGCGCGATGACCGTGCGGCGCAGGCTCGCCGGCAGCGGCGCCGCGCGAAAGCGAACGCCGTGCTCGGCCGCAAGCAGCTCGCCGAGGTGCGCGGCTGCCGCGCGGTAGCGGCGGGCGTCGAGCATCCGTGCGAGCAGCTCCTCGGCCGCCGCCTCGGGCTCGATGTCGAGCTCGTCGTCCTGCTCGCCGATCAGCATCAGCCGCGACTTCAGCTCGAGCAGCGCGGCGATCAGCACGATGAACTCGGTGGCCGTCTCGAGGTCCAGCTCGCCGCGCGCTTCCAGATGGTCGAGGTAGGCGAGCACGACCTCCGCCAGCTGCAGCTCGAGCAGGTCAACCTCTTCGCGCAGCACGAGCGTCAGCAGGAGGTCGAACGGGCCGGTGAAGACCTCCAGGTCGAGCTCGAGCTTGGCGACGCCCACGTGGCTCACCGTACCGTCTGCTCCCGACGGGGACCGCCGACGCCCATCCGCTCGCGCACGTCGGCGAGCGTCTCGGCGGCCATCGCCTCGGCGCGCGTCGCGCCGTCGCGCAGGATCGTCTCGAGCGCGTGCTCGTCGGCGCGCAGCTGCTCGTAGCGCTCGCGCACCGGTGCGAGGTACTGCACGACCGCCGCGGCGACGGCGGTCTTCAGCTCGCCGTAGCGGGCCTGGGCGAACTCGGTCTCGATCGCCGCCGGCTCGACGCCGCGCACCGCCGCGAGGATCTCGATCAGGTTGCTCACGCCGGGCTTCTCCGGCGCGCGGCGCACCTCCGAGCCCGAGTCTGTGACGGCACTCTTGAGCTTCTTCTCGATCGCCTTGGGCTCGTCGAGAACGTACACCGTGCCCTGACCACCGGCTGCGCCGGCGGTGCCCCTGGCGCCCGTCGTGGACATCTTGCGCGTCGGGTCCTGCAGGTCCATGATCCGCGCACCCACCTCCGGTATGCGGTGCTCGGGCACGACGAGCACCTCCTCGCCGTCGCCGAAGCGCGCGTTGAAGCGTCGCGCGACGTCGCGCATCAGCTCGAGGTGCTCGCGCTGGTCCTCGCCGACCGGGACCTCGTGTGCGCGGTAGGCGAGCACGTCGGCGGCCTGCAGCACCGGATAGAGCAGCAGCGCGGCCGAGACGAGCTCGCGTTGGGAGACGGACTTGTCGCGGAACTGGTGCATGCGCTGGAGCCGTCCCAGCTCCGTGACGCTGCTCAGCAGCCACGTCAGCTCTGTGTGCTGCGGAACGTCGCCCTGGCGGAACAGCGTGCAGCGCTGCGGGTCGAGGCCCGCGGCCAGCAGGATCGCCACTGTGTCGTACGTGCGCTCGCGCAGCTCGGCCGGCTCGTAGGCGACTGTGATCGCGTGCAGGTCGACGATGCAGAAGATGCCCTCGCCGCGATCCTGGCCGGAGACGTACTGGACGATCGCGCCGATGTAGTTGCCGAGGTGCTTGCGCCCCGTCGGCTGGATGCCGGAGAAGATCCTCACGAGCGCTCGCGAGGCGCCCGGCGGCGGCGCATCGAGGCGTCCGCGAGCCAGGGGGCGTCCCAGCCGGTATCGGCGGGGTTGACGTTCACCCCCGGCGGGACGATCTCGTCGATGCGGTCGAGCACGTCGGCGCTCAGCGTCCGCTCCAGCGCGGGCAGCTGGCTCTCGAGCTGCTCCATCGTGCGCGGCCCGATGATCGCCGCGGTGACCGCCGGGTGGCTCGTGACGAAGCCGAGCGCCATCTCGATCAGTGGCATGCCGGCCTGGTCGGCGAGCTCGCCAAGCGCCTGCGCCGCCTCGAGCTTGCGCTGGTTTCCGGGCAGCGACATGTCGTAGCGCGAGGGCAGCATCTGCGCGCGACGGCTCGAGCCCGGCGAGTCGCCGCCCTTCGCGTAGCGGCCCGACAGCCAGCCGCCGGCGAGCGGGCTCCACGGGATCACGCCCATGCCGTACTCCTGGCAGACCGGCAGCACGTCGGACTCGATGCGGCGGATCAGCATCGAGTAGGGCGGCTGCTCGCAGGTGAACCGCTCGCGCCCGCGCCGCTCGGCGACCCACTGAGCCTGGACGATCTGGTGCGCGGCGAAGGTCGAGCTGCCGATCGCGCGCACCTTGCCTGCGCTGACCAGGTCGGTCAGCGCGCCGAGCGTCTGGTCGATGTCGGTGTCGGGCTCGGGGCGGTGGACCTGGTAGAGGTCGATCCAGTCCGTTTTCAGCCGCCGCAGGCTGTCCTCGACCTCTTTGACGATCCAGCGCCGGGAGTTGCCGAACTGGTTGAGGTCATCGCCCATCGTTCCGTGCACCTTCGTGGCGAGCACGACCGAGTCGCGCCGACCGCCGGCGAGCGCCTTGCCGACGATCTCCTCGGACTCCCCGCGCGAGTAGACGTCGGCCGTGTCGATGAAGTTGATGCCGGCGTCCAGAGCCCGGTGGATGATTCCGACCGAGTCATCGTGGTCGGTGTTGCCCCACGCGCCGAACATCATCGCGCCGAGGCACAGCGGGCTGACCTTGACGCCCGTGCTGCCGAGGTTGCGGTACTCGATCGCCATTCGCCCCGAGCCTAGTCCAGCGCCTGCCGGATGACCGGCCGCTTGGCCGCCGCCACCTCGTCGAGCCGCCGCACGGGCGTGGTGTACGGCGCGTCGCGCGCGATCTCGGGGTCCTTCGCCGCCTCGGCGAGGATCGCCGCGATCGCCTCCGCGAAGGAATCGAGCGTCTCCTTGGTCTCGGTCTCGGTCGGCTCGACCATCAGCGCCTCATCGACGAGCAGCGGGAAGTACACGGTCGGCGGGTGGAAGCCGAAGTCGAGCAGCCGCTTGGCGAGGTCGAGCGTCTTGATCTTCAGCTCCTTCTTCATCGGCCCGCCGGACAGCACGAACTCGTGCATGCACAGCTGCCCGTAGGCGAGCGGCAGGTACTCGGCCACGCCGTGCTCGCGCAACCGCGCGAGCAGGTAGTTGGCGTTCAGCACGGCCGCTTCGGAGGCGTCCTTCAGGCCATCTGCGCCGAGCGAGCAGATGTACGCGTAGGAGCGAACGAAGCAGCCGTAGTTGCCGTGGAACCCGCGCAGGCGCCCGATCGACTTCGAACCCTGCGGCGCGGGCCCGCGCTCGAGCGTGAACGAGCCGTCGTCCAGGCGCGCGACGAGCGGGCGCGGCAGGAACGGCGCGATCCGCTCGGAGACCGCGATCGGGCCCGAGCCCGGGCCGCCGCCGCCGTGCGGCTGGGTGAAGGACTTGTGCAGGTTGAAGTGGACGATGTCGAAGCCCATGTCGCCGGGCCGCGACAGCCCCATCACCGCGTTGAGATTCGCGCCGTCGTAGTACAACGTCGCCCCCACCCCGTGCACGATCGCGGCGATCTCCTCGATATTCGGATCGAACAGCCCAAGCGTGTTGGGGTTCGTGAGCATCAGGCAGGCCACGTCCGAGTCGGCCTTCGCGCGCAGGTCATCGAGGTCCACGCCGCCGGCGGGATCAGACGCGAGCTCCACGACCTCAAGCCCCGCCATCGTGACGGTCGCCGGGTTCGTCCCGTGGGCCGTGTCTGGGGCGAGCACCTTGTGGCGGGTCTCGCCCCGGTCCTCGTGGTAGGCGCGGGTCAACAGCACACCGGCGAGCTCGCCGTGAGAGCCGGCGGAGGGCTGCAGGGAGACGTGCGGCAGGCCGGAGATCTCGGCCAGGGCGCCCTGCAGGTTCCACATCAGCTCGAGCGCGCCCTGCGCGCGCTCGGGGTCCTGCAGCGGGTGCAGCCGCGCATGGCCCGCGAGCGCCGCTCGGTTATCGCGACCAGCAGCCCGCCGCGGTCCTCGGCGCGGCCGGTGAGCGCCTGCAGGTCCACACCGGGGTTGACGCCCTGCT
>DATHGU010000033.1:0-4507 GCA_035317495.1 Solirubrobacteraceae bacterium | reverse complement strand
ACCTCGAGCACCTTGCCGAACATCTCGCTGGAGGAGGCCTGGTAGAAGCGCGCCTCGGGGCATACTTCGCGCATCGCCTCGAGCATGCGCGTGACGCCCGTGCCCGTGAACTCCGCGGTCAGCGTCGGTTGGATCCAGGAGACGGCCACGAAGGACATCGCGGCGAGGTTGTAGATCTCCGACGGCTTGGAGGCGCGCAGCGCGTCGACGAGCGAGCGCTGGTCGAGCAGGTCGCCCTGGTGCAGGGTGATGCGGTCGCGGATCTGCTCGATGCGGTCGAACTTCTCGGTCGAGGCGCGGCGCACCATGCCGTGCACGTCATAGCCCTTCTCGAGCAGCAGTTCGGCGAGGTAGGAGCCGTCCTGGCCGGTGATCCCGGTGACGAGCGCTGAGCGTCGGTCGTTCATTGGCCCGCCAGCCTATAGAGCGCCGCCGATGCGCAGCTCACGAACGGTACGGGCGATTCCTTGCTCGGCCGCGACGCGCGCCTGCCAGCCGAGCAGCTCGCGAGCCTTGTCGACGGACGGCCAGCTGCGCTGCGCACCGGGCTCGCCCGTCGGCAGCGGCTTCAGCGCGAGCGCGTCGGGATCCTCGCCGCAGGCCACCCAGGCGATGCGGGCGATCTCGGCCGCGGCCAGCTCCCGCGCGGAGGCGATGTTGAAGTCCTCGTTCGCGCCAGCCGGCGAGCGGAGCGCGGCGATGATGCCCTCGGCGGCGTCGTCGACGTGTGTTGGCGTCCTCGTCTGCTCGGCCGAGCCGTGAAGCTCGAGCGGCCGCCGGCCGGCGAGCGCTCCGTCGAGCAGCTCGCGCACGAGCGGATCGATGTGCGGATCGACATGCGACTCGCCGTCCGGCGCCGCGGAGGGGCCGGGCGGGCCGTAGACGCCGAACGGGCGGCAGATCGTGTACGGAAGGCCGTGCTCGTCGTGCGCCGCGCTGCAGTAGCGCTCGCCGGTCAGCCGGGCGTAGCCGTCGGCGGACAGCGGGACGGGGCAATTCGGGAGATGGTCCTCGGGAGTCGGGAAGAGCTCGGCGCGCTCGAAGACCATCGCGCAGGACACGTAGACGAAGCGCTCCACGCGGCGCTCGATCGCCGCACCGATCACGGCGTTGTGCAGCGTCGTTTCGAACGCGAGGCGCGTGTGCGGGAGAGCGGAGGACTCGGCGGTCGGCGGCGCGTAGGAGGCGAGGTGGATGACCTGCGAGCAGCCATTGGCGGCCGCCAGCGCCTGCGCCGGAGCGCGCAGGTCGCCGACGTGGATCTCGCAGCCCTCGCGCATCCACTGCGGCGCCGGCCGCGGGTCGGAGACGCGCAGCTCATACTGCGGATCGGCGAGCAGCCGCCTGACGACGGCGCTGCCGATCGCGCCGGCGCCGCCGGTGACCAGCACGCGGCTCACCGCGCGCGCCGGCGGCGGTACGCGAGGTACTGGCGCGCGAAGCCGGCGACGAAGCGCGGGTTGTAGCGGGCGTAGCGACGCCACAGCCGGCGTGGCTCGTGCGAGAGGCGGTAAGTCCACTCCAGGCCGTTGCGCTGCATCCACGGCGGGGCCTGCGAGACGAGGCCGGCGTGGAAGTCGAACGCGGCGCCCACGCCGACGAGCAGCGGCGCGGACAGGCGCGAGCGCATCTCGTGCATCCACTGCTCCTGTCTCGGCTGTCCCGTTCCGACCCATACGACGGCTGCGCGCGAGGCGTTGATCAGCTCGAGCTCGTGCTCGTCCTCCTGCGCCGTCAGCGCGCGAAAGGGCGGCGAGGAGCCGCCGGCGATCTGCAGGCCGGGGAAGCGCTCGCGCAGGCGAGCCTCGAGCAGTCCGCGCGCCTCGTCGTGGCGGCCGCCATAGAGGTAGATCGGAGTTCCGTTGGCGGCGGCGCGGGCGCAGTAGCCGGCCATCAGGTCGGGCCCGTAGACGCGCGTCGCGCGAGCATGGCCGAGCGCATGCAGCGCCCACACGAGCGGCTGCCCGTCGGGCACGGCGAGCGTCGCGCCGAGCACCGCCGCAAGCGTCTCGGGCTGCTCCTGGGCGGACATCACGAGGTTGACGGCCGCCGCCGTCACGTAGCCGCGTGCCCCGGCGGCGATCATCGCGTCCATCCAGTCCATCACCACCTCGTAGTCGGAGATCGCCAGCGGGATGCCGAGGATCTCTGCGGTGG
This sequence comes from Solirubrobacteraceae bacterium, assembly GCA_035317495.1. Taxonomy (GTDB): domain Bacteria; phylum Actinomycetota; class Thermoleophilia; order Solirubrobacterales; family Solirubrobacteraceae; genus Palsa-744. Next base: position 2,350 of record DATHGU010000033.1, on the reverse strand, counting down.
GGGGCTTGGCGGGAAGCGTGGATGCGGCGGGCGTGGAGATTGCGTGAAGATACCCGTCGGCCGTGGAGATCAATTCCCAGTTCTGGGCACAGCGACGAGTCCTGATCACCGGCCACACCGGCTTCAAGGGCGCCTGGCTGTCGCTGTGGCTGCAATCGCTCGGCGCCGAGCTGACGGGACTGTCCAGCGGAGCGCCGACGCAGCCCTCGCTGTACGAGCTGGCCGGGATCGGCGCGAACATGCGTGAGCACGCCGTCGACGTGCGCGACTCGGGTGCGCTGCGCGACGCGCTGCTGCAGGCGCGGCCGGAGGTCGTGCTGCACCTGGCCGCGCAGCCGATGGTCAGGCGCTCGCTGCGCGATCCCGTGCTGACATATGAGGTCAACGTGATGGGCACGGTAAACGTCCTCGAGGCCGTGCGCGCGGCGGGCGGCGAGGTGCGCGCGGTCGTCGTCGTGACCTCCGACAAGTGCTACGAGAACGACGGTCGGGCGGACGCGCGCTTCGTCGAGGCCGATCGGCTGGGGGGCAGCGATCCGTATTCGAGCTCCAAGGCGTGCGCCGAGCTCGTCGCCTCGGCCTATCGCTCCTCGTTCTTCGCCGGCGAGCGGACGACGCGGTTGGCGACCGCGCGCGCGGGCAACGTGATCGGCGGCGGCGACTGGGGCGAGGACCGGCTGATCCCGGACGCCGTCCGAGCGCTGGACAGCGGCGAGCCGTTGCGCGTGCGCAACCCCCACGCGGTGCGGCCGTGGCAGCACGTGCTCAACCCGCTCGCCGGCTATCTTCGCCTGGCGGAGGAGCTGTGGGACACCGACGACGCGGCACGCGCGTGGAACTTCGGGCCGCGCGAGCAGGACGCGCGGCCGGTCAGCTGGATCGTCGAGCGGCTGGCCGAGCTGTCGGGCGGCGGGCTTCGCTGGCAGCTCGACGAGGCTGCGCACCCTCCCGAGGCGGGCCACCTGTCGCTCGACTCGAGCGCAGCCGAAATGGGCCTCCGGTGGGCCCCCGCGTGGGACCTGCAGGAGGCGCTGGCGAGGGTCGTCGAGTGGCACGACGCGCAGCGCGCCGGAGATGACATGCGCGCGGTCAGCCTGCGGCAGATCGCCCAACTCGGCCGACCACGCGCCGACCGGACGCAATCGAGATAGTCGGAATGGGCCGGATGTCGGAATTCGACGGGCTGGCAGGATTTTTATATTGTTGGATCGGTGAGTCCATCGACCGTGCGTCGCTACCGAGCCGAACGCCTGCTGCGCGACGAGTTCGAGCGGCTGCGGGACAGCGTGATCGGGAGCGTTTGCGGACGCTTGCGCGCCGCGGGGGTGCGTCTCGACGCGAGCGACGTCGACGCCGCCTATGCGCAGGCCTGGCAAGGCCTGTATGCGGCGACGCTCGAGGGCCGGCAGATCGTCAACCCGTCCGGCTGGCTGGCGCTCGTGACCTACCGCCGCGCGATCGACGAGCACCGCGCCCGCCGGCGCATCCAGTGCGCCGCGGTCCCCGCCGAGCTCGAGGGCAAGCACGGCGGCGGGCTTGCGCGCAATAGGCGTCATGCCGTACAGGAGCCCGACCTCGCCGCCGAGCTCGACGACCGCACGAGGCTGCGCCAGCTGTTCGAGGCGCTACGAGGGCGCTTGAGCGCGCGCGAGCAGCAGGCGGCGACGCTGTGCTACCTGCAGGGTCTCTCACGCTCGGAGGCCGCCGCTCGGATGGGCGTCAGCGAGTCGCGCATGCGCAAGCTGATGGAGGGTCGCGACACGCGCTCGCCGGGCGTCGCAGGCAAGGTCGGCGCGCTCGTCGAGACGATCCGCGCCGGCGCCTGGTGCGAGGAGCAGGGATCGCTCATGCGCGGCTTCGCATACGGCATCCTCGACCCCGGCGGAGAGCGCTACAGGCTCGCGCTGATCCACCGCGACGAGTGTCCCGCCTGCCGCGCGTACGTCCTCTCGCTGCGCGGGCTGGCAGCGGTGCTGCCGCCCGTGCCGTTGGTCCTGCAGTTGACGCTCGGCGCGAGCGCGGCGAGCGGCGTCGCCGGTTCGGGCGCCGTGGCCGCATCTGGAGCAGGCGCGGGAACCGGCGCCGGGGCGGGCACAGGCGCGGGGGCGGGAACAGGCGCGGGGGCCGGCGCGGGCATGGCCGGGCAGGGCGCGGCCGGCGTCGGAGGTGGCGCGTTGGGGGCATCCGGCGCTGCGGGAGCGGGAGTCGCGGGAGTGGCCGGCGGCGGATGGTGGCTCGCAGGGGGGCCGCTCGGCGCGAAGCTCGCCGTCGGCTGCGTGCTGGCGCTCGGCGTCGGAGCGGGCTGCGTAGCCCTCGGTGGCGGTGTCGGGCATGAACGGGCATCCGCTCG
>DATHGU010000032.1:0-15543 GCA_035317495.1 Solirubrobacteraceae bacterium | reverse complement strand
GCACCTGCGCGGCGTCTGCCAGCTGCGGGATCACGTCGGCGCGCACGAAGCTCGTCACCTCCAGTCGCTTCAGCCCCGTGCGCGCGAGCGCGTCGATCAGCTCGACCTTGTCGTCCGTCGAGATAGTCTCGGGCTCGTTCTGAAAGCCGTCGCGCGGGCCCACCTCCCTGATCCTGACCGTGTCGACCATCTCTATATCGATATCACCGATCGGCGCATGCGTCTTGTTGTTTTCCAAGGACCAGGCCGCAACCGGCCTGGTCTGGAACCGTGCATGCACGGTTCCATCGGACGTCGCATGCGACGTCCGAAAGACACGCCGCATGCGGCGTGTCCGGGACCGCACATGTGCGGTCCCGCCAGCCGGCGCATGCGCCGGCTGGAACAGCATCTCTACCTCAGCACATCGACAACCCGCCGCTGACGTTCGGCGTCTGGCCGGTCACGCCGAGCGTCATCGGTTGAAGCCTATACTCGGCGCGCCATGCCGACGCCGCCCTCCGATCCCGTCGCGATCATCGGCGCCTCCGGCGCGCTCGGCTTCGGGCTCGCGGTCAGGCTCGGCCAGGCCGGTGTCCCGGTCGCGATCGGCTCGCGCGACCCGGACCGCGCGCAGGAAGCCGCCCAGCGCGCGCTGTCGGTGATTCCCGACGGATCGTTCACGGGACACGACAACCCCGAGGCCGCGCGCGCCGCCGCCACGGTGATTCTCAGCGTGCCCTTCCGCAACCACTCCGAGACGCTCACCAACCTCAAGGATGCGCTCGCACCCGGCAAGCTGCTGATCGATGCGACCGTGCCGCTGGCGGCTGCGGTCGGCGGCAAGGCCACGCGCATGCTCGGCGTGTGGCAGGGCTCGGCCGCGCAGCAGGCCGCCGAGATGGCTCCCGAGGGCGTGCGCGTCATCTCCGCCCTGCACACGATCAGCGCCGCGTCGCTGACCGATCTCGAGCACCCGCTCGAGCAGGACGTGCTGCTGTGCGGCGACTCGCGCGCGGACAAGAGCGAGGCCGCACGGCTGATCGAGCGGATCGACGGGCTGCGCTGCGTCGACGCCGGCCGCCTGGAGACCTCGCGCATCACCGAGTCGTTGACCGCGCTGTTGATCGGCGTCAACAGCCGCTACAAGGTGCACGCGGGCATCCGGCTGACCGGGCTCCCCGACCCCGAGTGGGAATGAACGGCACGAGCGCCCCCTCCGTCGACGTCGTCGTGCTCGCCGGCGGCACGGGCGGGGCCAAGCTCGCGAGGGGCATGGCCGATGCCGTCGCTCCCGAGCGCCTGGCGGTGATAGCCAACACGGGCGACGACGTGGAGATCTACGGAGCGCACGTCTCGCCCGACCCCGACCTGGTGTCCTTCTGGTTGGCCGATCTGATCGACGAGCGCGGCTGGGGGCTGCAGGGGGACAGCTTCTGCGTGATGGACGCGCTGCGAGCGCTGGGCTCGGATGTGTGGTTCAACCTCGGCGACCGCGATCTGGCGTGGTGCCTGGAGCGCGCGCGGATGATCTCCGAGGACCTCTCGGCGACGGCGGCGCTGCAGCGGCTGACCGCGAGCGTCGGCGTGCGAGCGCGCGTGCTGCCGATGAGCGACGACCCCGTGCACACATGGGTGCGCGCGCCCGCCGGCTGGCGCTCCTTCCAGGAGTTCATGATCCGCGAGCGCGCGAGCGGGCCGATCGACGGCCTGGAGTTCCGCGGCGCCGAGCAGGCACGGCCGACCGAAGGAGTGCTCGCGGCGATCGCACAGGCCCGGGCGATCGTCATCGGCCCCTCCAATCCGCTCGCCTCGATCGCGCCGATCCTCGCCGTGCCGGGCATCCGCGAGGCGCTCACCGACGCCGACGCGCCCGTCGTGGCGGTCAGCCCGATCGTCGGCGGCGAGGTGCTGAAGGGTCCCACCGCGGAGTTCATGGCGTTCGCCGCGCTCGAGCTCAGCGCCCGCGGCGTCGCCGACTTCTACGGCGATCTGCTCGACGGCATCGTCACGGACGAGACCGTCTCGCAGCGGCTGGCCACGTTGCAGGCGGACACGCGCATGGACGACGCCCCCGCCCGCGCGCGCGTCGCCGCCGAGACGCTCGCGTTCGCCGAGGCCCTCGGCGGCTGATCGCCCCGGGCGGCCGCCCGGCCGCTAGCTGGGGACGGGCGCGCCGCTCTCTCGCCAGGCCTGCAGCGTGTCGAGCGCGCCGCCGATCACGCGCTGCACGAACTCGCCGCGGTCGTTGGCGTGCGGCAGCGGCTCGTCGGGGACCGGCACGTCGAGGAACGCGCACAGCGGCTCCCAGCCTTCGCCGACCTCCCACACGAGCAGCCGCTCGGGCGGGACCGCCCGCTTGACCTGCTCGTGGTGGCGCTGCATCTGCTCGATCAGCTGCGCGGGCTCTGCGTGGCCATCGGCGAACGTGCCCTGCGCACCCCAGAACATGCGGTCGACGAGCTCCAGGTAGCGCCCGAAGCGGGGGTCGACCTCGGCGCGCGCGTGCGCCAGCAGGGGCATCAGCGAGCGGCCGAAGCTCATCGTCCAGATCGTCTCGCGGAAGCTGCGCTCCCAGGACTCGGGGTCGCGCACGCTGAGCAGCACCCTGGCCTCGGGATAGGCGTCCGTCAGCTCGCGGTAGAAGTAGCCGCCGGGCCAATCGACCGTGCAGTTGTGACCCGCGAACACCTGCTCCCATACGGCCTCGCCGTCCATCGCGCGATCCCACAGCTCGACCTGGTCGAGGTCGGCGATCACGTTGACCCAGTGGTAGCACGGGCCCAGCCCGAGTTGCTCGAGCGCCAGCTTCTGCGTAAGCGTGCCCGTGCGCGGCAGCCCTGCGCCTATCACCCTCATCGCATCCCTCCGTCGTCGCTGCAGGCGCGGGCGAGCCCGGGCCCTCGGCTGTTTGGCGGGCCGTCGCAGCCCGCGAATGACGCGCCACATGCCAGCAGATCGGCGCGATCGCCTGCGAAGAAGTAGATAAGAACCGCCGAGGAGCGCCTCGTGGAGGTGTTGTTGTTCATATCGTCGAAAGCCCGGCTGGACGTATCGAGCACGCCCACCGCCTATCGAAGGAGTCCCGCAAGTGCAACGCGGCCCCCACCGCCCCGCCGGCCAGTCCGCGCTGGCCCAGCCGACCGTCACCGCGCGCCGCGCCGGCCGGTACCGCGCTGCGCGGCGCCGCCCCGGCCCGCGGCTCGCAGCGCTGGCCGTGTCCGACTCGGCGAACGTGCTCTCCCAGCGGCAGGTGCTCGATCGCCTGCGGCTCACCGACGACGAGTTCGCCGAGGGCATCTTCGAGCGTTGCGGCGTCCAGCACCGCCACCTCGAGCTGAGCGACGAGTTCCTCGACCTCACCCTGCAGGGTCGTACCGCGCAGATCGAGGACGATCTGATGCGCCATTCGATTCACGCTATCGACGCGCTCGAGGTCGACCCGGCGCGGATCGGCACGGTGCTCAGCGCGACCCTCTACTCGCTCGGCGGCCCCACGCTCGCCCACCGCATCGTCGAGCACTTCCGCATGGACCCGGCGACCGACAAGTACCACGTCACGGGCGTCGGTTGCGCGAGCGGCGTGCCGCTCATGCGGCTGGCCTCGCAGGCGCTGGCCGCGCACCCCGAGCGCGATGCGCTGGTCGTCGCCGCCGAGAGCATGAGCGGCGTTCTGACGCGCGCGAGGCCCGGGGACCCGCGCGCGAAGACCGTCGGCTCGGCGATCTTCGGCGACGGCTGCTCGGCGGCGCTGCTGTCGGCCGACCCGCGCGCCGACGGGCCGTCGATCCTCGCCTCGCAGGTTCACCAGATCGGCGGCACGCTCGACGCGGTCAGCCTGCGCTTCGACAACGACGACAGCTACCTGCACCTCGCGCGCGAGCTGCCCGACCTGGCGGGCGCCGGTCTCGGCCAGGTCGTCGACCGCTTCCTGCGCCGCAACCGCCTCGGCCGCACGCAGGTAGACCACTGGATGGTCCACCCCGGCGGCCGGCGGATCATCGAGAACATGCGGGACGCGCTCGAGCTCTCCGACGAGGACGTCGCGCTCAGCTGGAGCGTGCTGGCCGACCACGGGAACGTCGGCACCCCGTCGATCTTCTACGTGCTCAAGGACACGATCGAGCGCCGCGCGCCGGAGCCCGGCGAGCACGGCCTGATGGTCACGATCGGCCCCGGCGTGACCGTCGGGATGATGCTGCTCGGCTGGTGATCGGGGACGCTCCCGCCACTATCGTGGGGGAGCAGATGCGCACCGCCGCGATCCTTCCAGTCAAGCGCTTCGAGGCGGCCAAGTCGCGGCTCGGCGCGAGCGTCGCGCGTGCGCCGCGTGAACGTCTCGCGGGGGCGATGGTCGGCGACGTGCTGCTTGCGCTCGAGCAAACGCCGTCCGTCGAGATCACGATCGTCGTCACGTGCGAGCCGACCGTGCTCGACCACGCCGGGGTCGACCAGCACGTGCTGTTCGTCGAGGACAGCGCGGAGAGCGGGCAGTCGGACGCGGTCGCGCTCGGCGTGCGGCGCGCGCTGGCCGGAGGGATCGAGCGAGTGCTGTGCATTCCAGGCGACTGCCCCGCGCTCGATCCGGACGAGCTCGAGGCGCTGCTCGCGGCGAGCGTGCCGCCGCAGCGTTCGGGCTCGCTCGTCGTGATCGTGCCCGATCGCCACGGCACCGGCACCAATGGCCTGCTGCTGACGCCGCCCGACGCCATCTACCCCAGCTTCGGCCCGGACAGCTGCGAGCGACACCGCGCGCTCGCACGCGGCGTCGGCGCGCTCTGCCGCGTCGAGCGCCCGCCCTCGCTACTGCTCGACGTAGACACCGGAGACGACCTCGACGAGCTGAAGAGGCGCCTCGCGCAGACTCGTACCGAGAGGTCCGCAAGCTTGATCGCGTCCGGCACGCGCTCGCTGCTGGACGCTCCCGCGCACGCGACGGTCTCGCCGATCGAAATCGGCTGACTGCGTCTGCGATGACCAGTCTCGCCGCCCGCGCCCTCGCCGGCCTGCCCGAGCTGCGCGCCGGAGACGACCTCGCTGAGCTGATCCACTCGACCGCAACGTCGACGGGCGCTCAGCTGCACGACGGACAGCTCGTCGTGATCGCCCACAAGGCCGTCTCCAAGTGCGAGGGCGCCGTCGTGGCGCTGCGCGACGTTCGGCCAAGCGAGCACGCGCGCGAGCTGGCGGGCGCCGCCGCGGATGCCGGCCAGGCTCGCGATCCGCGTGCGATCCAGGTCGTGCTCGACGAGTCTGCGGAGATCCTGCGCGCCGAGCGCGGCGTGCTGATCTGTCGCACGCGCCACGGCTTCGTGTGCGCCAACGCCGGCGTCGACGCCTCGAACGCGACCGACCCGGACACGCTCATGGTGCTGCCGCGCGATCCCGACGGCTCGGCGCGGCGGATTCGCGCGCGCCTGCACGAGCTGAGCGGCGCGCGCGTCGCGGTGCTCGTCACCGACAGCTTCGGCCGCGCCTGGCGCCACGGCCAGCTCGACGTGGCGATCGGGCTGGCGGGCATGCAGCCGCTCGACGACTGGCGCGGGCGAAGCGACGCGAGCGGCCTGCAGCTGCAGGCCACCTGGCTGGCGGTCGCCGACGCCGCCTCTGCGAGCGCCGAGCTGCTGCGCGCCAAGGACTCGCGCGAGCCCGTCGTCTTGATCGACGGGCTGCAGCGCTACTTCACCGACGACGACGGTCCGGGCGCTGCGGCGCTGCTTCGTCCGCTCGCCGAGGACCTGTTTCGCTAGCGAGCAACGCCGGGCGAAGGCTCCGGAGTACTCGCGCCGGTCGGCGGCGGGCCTGCGAGCTGGCGCTGCAGGAAGGGAATCATCAGCTCCCTCACCTGCTCGGGATCGTCCTGGAAAGCCCAGTGCCCGCTCTCCGGCAGGATCGCGACGCGCTCGACATCGAAGAACTCTCGCTGGCGCTCGGCGAACTCGACGTCGAGGAACGGATCGCTGGCGCCCCAGATCACGAGCGCCGCCCTATGCAGGTGCGAGAGCGCAGAGCCAAGCTCCTGCGCCCTGTCGCCGGGATCGGGGGTGTTCCGGTAGAGCTTCAGCACGGTCCGCCGCGTCTCGCGGTCGTAGTCGTCGTACATCTTGTCGACGAACTCGAGCGGCAGCCCCTTCGGGTTGCTCTTCTGCATCTCCCGACGCCACGCTGCGCGGGGAATGAACGCGTGGAGCAGCTCGCCAAGGACAGGCGTGCGCCAGCGTTTGGCGAGCGAGTGCCATTTGTAGCCGGGCATCACGCCGACGTTCAGCAGCACCACGCTCGCCCATCGATCGGGATGCTGCAGTCCCCAGAACAGCCCGAACGGGCCACCGAAGTCGTGCACGACGAGGTGCACGCGCTCGATCCCCAGCGCGGCACGGGCCGCCTCGAGGAAGCCCGCGTATGCATCCACGTCGTATGCGAAGCCCGGCGGCGCGTGTGCTTTGCCGAAGCCCGGCATGTCGAAGGCCACCGCCCGCCCGAGCTCGCCCGTGGCGCCGACGAGCGCCGTCCAGTCGCTCGAGGAGCCCGGGTTGCCGTGCACGAAGACGACGGCCTCGCTCGCGTCCCCGGGCCCGGCTTCGATCGTCGGCGAGCGGACGGCGCCCACCTCCACGTGGCCGCGCCGCACAGCGCTCATCGGGCCGCTCGCGAGGAGGAGCTCTGCGCCCCGGCGGAGACCGGCGTCGAGCCGGACCGGCGCGTGTTTCGACGCGACACCAGGCGGCGTGCGCGCGCGGCTGCCGCGAGCGGCACTCCACGGGCAAGCATCTGCGCGGGGCCGATGTTGCGGGTGCCGAACGCCTCCATGACGGCCGACGTGCGCTCATCGTAGGTGGCCGTCGAGAACAGCAGCCGCTCCGGCGGGCTGAACCTCCTGCCGCCGGCGTAGTCGTAGATCATCGCCGCGTGGCCGCGAAGCGCCCGTGCGTGCCGGCGGCGGTAGCGCTTCAGCGCGGGCGCCAGCTGCTCGGAGCCGACCAGAGCCGGCGAGACGCTGTCCGCGAGCCATTCCGCCGACTGCAGCGCCCAGCCGCAGCCGACTCCCCAGAGGGGATCGATCGCCAGCGCCGCGTCACCAACGAGCGCCAGACCGGGGGCAGCCGGCGTGTTGGCGACATTGGTCATGTCCAGCTTGCCCTGGGCCGGCTGGATCATGCGCGATGCCGCTATCGGCGGGCCGTCTGGCAGGCCATCGAGCATCGCGACGAGTGCCTTGGCCGGATCGTCGCGAAACTCGCCCGCGTGCTCCTTGACGGGCATCGCCGCGTAGAAGGTGAGCCCGCTGTCGGTGGGAAAGGCCGCGGCCATGTCGGGGTCGAGCAGCCAGAACGAGGCGTCGGGAGAGCCCTGCGGCGGCGGACCTTCGAAGTAGCCGCCGAACGCGACGCGGCCGTGGGGAACGGTCTTGCTCGCGACGCCTGCCAGCTTGGCCACGCGCGAGCCACGGCCGTCGGCCCCGACCAGCAGCTTGGAACGAAGGCGCAGCTCCTCGCCTGCGGTGTTTCGCGCGAGCACGCCAGACACCACATCGTCCTCGCGCAGCAGCTCGTGCACCGTGTAGCCGAGGATCAAATCGACGCCCGGCGTGCTCGCGGCCGTCTCGCGGATCAGCGGGTCGAGGATCTCGCGGCGCAGGTTCACCCCACTCGGGACCGAGCTCTTGCCCGGCGGCTCGATCCAGCCCCAGGGCGTGTGCAGCCGCACGCGCGAGCGCACGGCCCCCGCGGCGATCATCGGCTCGAGCAGGCCGAGCCGCTCGAGGCTCGCGACGGCCGAGGACTGGATGTAGTGGGAGCAGATTTTCTTGTACGCGTCGCTGTCGGGCCGCTGCTCGACGAGCGCGACCCGTGCGCCCTCGCGGGCGAGCATGATCGCCGACGCGCAGCCGGCGAGGCTGGCCCCGACGACCACGGCGTCGTAGCGGGTCGAGATGATGTCGTGTCGCTGCGAGCTCTCGCTCATGTCTCTCAACTCCTTCGTCGGCTGTCTGGGTTGGGAGGAGTCCTCGTTGGGAGGAGTCCTCGGCTATAGTTCTACGCGTACTATACAGAAAGAATCATGACACGCAAGCCCACCCGATGACAAGCAAGCCGATCCGCCTGACCGGTACCTCCTACGCGGTGCTCAGCCTGCTCGAGCTGAGCGGGCCTGCGACGGTCTACGACCTCAAGCAGGCGCTCGAGCGCTCGATCGAGAACTTCTGGCCGGTTCCGCACACGACGTTCTATGCCGAGCCGGCCCGCCTGGCCGCCGCCGGGCTCCTCACCGAACGCCAGGAGGAGGGCGGCAGGCGACGCAAGCTCTACGCGCTGACCGACGAGGGCCGAGACGCCCTGAAGCGGTGGGCGAACTCGCCCGAGCTCGCTCCGCCCCAGCTGCGCGAGGAAGGCGTGTTGAAGATCTTCGCCGGCGGCGACCCCGTCCCGATCCTCAAGGCGCGAAGCGAGTGGCACCGAGCGAAGCTCGCCGAGCTCGAGGGCTACCTCGAGGCGGTCGGCGAGGACCCGCTGTGGCAGGGAGTGCGCGCGAGCCTGCAGGTCGGCGTCTCCTACAACCGCATGCTGCTCGAGGCGATGGAGCGCTTTCTCGACGCTCAGGCTGCGACCGGCAGCTCGTAGCGGCGCCGGATCTCGTACAGCGTGGTGCGCTCGGCGGCCGATCGCCCGGCGCGGTGGGCCGCCGCGACCAGCTCGTCGGGGTCGAGCTTCGTGCCGTGGTAGCTGCCCGCCAGGCGGCTGATCGACTCCTCCATCAGCGTCCCCCCGAGGTCGTTGACGCCCCAGCGCAGCGCCTCGGTGGCGGCGTCGAGGCCCATCTTCACCCACGATGCCTGCAGGCTTCCGATCGTGCGCCCGAGCGCCAGGCGGAAGACGGCCGTGTGCTTGAGGTTCTCCGCTCGGGAGATCTCCTCGACGCCGTGGGTCCTGCCCAGCAGGGTTTGGAAGGGGATGAACGACAGCGGCACGAACTCGGTGATCCCGCCGGTCCGCTCCTGCAGCTCGCGGACCACGCGCATGTGCTCGGCCAGCTCCCACGGCTCCTCGATGTGGCCGAACATGACGGTCGCCGTCGAGCGCAAGCCGGCCCGGTGTGAGGCCTCGATGATCTCCACCCACCGCGCCACCGGCAGCTTGTTCGGCGAGATACGCTGGCGGACGCCGTCGTGCAGCACCTCGGCGGCCGTGCCCGGAGTCGAGCCGAGCCCGGCGTCGCGCAGGCGCTCGAAGACCTCCGCGGGCGGCTCGCCGGAGATGTCGCACATGTGCGCGATCTCCATCGCGCTGTATGCGTGCAGGTGCAGCTGCGGAGCCGTCGCCTTGGCCAGGCGCAACCATCCGAGATAGTCCTCGAGCGTCCAGTCGGGGTGGATGCCCGACTGGATGCACAGCTCACTCGCGCCGTACTCGACGGCGTCGTGGATTCGCGCGACGAAGTCCTCCACCCCGTGTTCGTAGGCGTCCGGCGAGCGCTTGCCCTGGCCGAAGCCGCAGAACGCGCAGCCGACCGTGCACACGTTGGAGATGTTGATGTTGCGGTTGACCACGAAGGTGACGGTCTCCCCCGCGAGCTCCTCGCGCAGCTCGTCGGCCGCCTCGCGCATCGTCTCGATCACCTCGGGGCGCGTCTCGGCGAACAGCGCCGTCAGCTCGTCGGCGCTAAGCGCGACGCCCTCGCGACCCTTCGCGATCGCGTCGCCGACGAGCTCCGGGCGGATCGGCGCCGGCGGATCGGTGCGCCCGGAGCCGCGCCGCGGGATGAAGCTCCAGTACTTCGCCTTGATCGTGTCGAGCACGCCCGGCGCGAGGAACTCGGGGTCGATGTAGCGCGGGTACACGCACAGCCGCTCGGTCAGCGCCACGCCCTCGTGCTGCAGCTCCTTGCGTACCTGGTGCGGCGAGGGGAACGGATGCTCCGGTGAGATGTGGTCGCCGTTGGCGCTCAGCCCGCCGAGGTCCGTCGCGCCGGCCGCCACCAGCTCTCCCCACCAGTCAGCCAGGTTCGGCGGGATCTGGATGCCCACGTCGGGCATCAGACGTCGCGTCTCTGCGATCAGCCGCTTCATGTCCTCGATGCCTATCGGCGAGGCCCACTCGGGCAGCGGCAGCTGCGGACGGGGGCGGGCGGGACTCTCATCGACGCCCGTGCGCCAGTACTCGCGCGCCGCGGCGTCGGCGATCTCCGCCGGCTCTTCCCCGTAGTAGCGCTGATGAGGGACGAAGTTCTGCAGGATCACCTCCTGGATGTGGCCGTGCTCGGCGTGCGCCACGGCGAGCGCTTCCAGCGATTCGATGCGCTCCTGCTCGTGCTCGCCGATCCCCACGAGGATGCCGCTCGTGAACGGGATCTTCAGCTCCCCGGCCGTGCGGATCGTCTCCAGGCGCCGCGCCGGGTGCTTGGTCGGCGAGCCCGCGTGGACCGTCTGCATCAGTCGCTCGGAGACCGACTCGAGCATCAGCCCCTGCGAGGCGGTCACCTCGCGCAAGCGACCGAGATCCTCGCGCGAGAGCACGCCGAGGTTGGTGTGCGGCAAGAGGCCCCGCTCGAGCGCCCGCTCGCACGTCCACACGACGTACGCGGTGAAGTCCTCGTGGCCATACTCGCTCAGCCGCGCCGCCACCTCGGGATTGACCTCGGGCTTCTCGCCGGTCAGCACGAGCAGCTCCTTGACCTGCCGCCGCGCCGCTCCGTCGAGGATCTCGAGCACCTCCTCCGGGGCGTACAGGTGAGCCGTGTGCGTGGCGAACGCGCAGTACTTGCAGTAGCACTGGCACGTGCGCGACAGCGACAGCGTCAGGTTTCGCGAGAAGGTCACCCTGCGACGCATGCGTTGAGTCTATGACGCGGCGGCGCTCGCCGCCGGGGGCGCGAAAACGGCGCGCCGGGGCCGAGGCCCGAGTACTCGGAGGGCTTGCTGGTTGCTGGTCGGACAAGGGAGCAGCCATGAACACAAACATGCAGATCACATGCTAGCCTTGGGAACACATGTCGATGATTCAGATTCGCAATGTCCCAGATGAGCTGCACAGGGAACTGAAGGCACGCGCGGCGCAGAACGGTATGACGCTGTCGGACTACCTGCTCGGCGAGCTGCGGACGCTGGCAGCTCGACCGACGATGAAGGAATGGGTGGCCCGCGCCGAAAAGCTGACGCCCGTCGAGCTCGACGAAACGCCGGCCGAAGCAATCGCGGCGGAGCGGGCCCGCAGGCCGATTTGATCGTCGCCGACTCGAGTGCAATCACCGAGGTGCTGCTCGCGCAGCCCCGCGCGGATGCGATCCTCGCCGTCCTGTCGACCAACAGCGAGTTGCACGTTCCGGCGCACTTTCACGTCGAGGTGCTGTCCGCCCTGCGCCGCTATTCGCTCCGCGGGAAGCTGAACGACCTGCAAACGAGCGACGCGCTGGCGATGCTCGCCGACCTGCGCACGTTGACGTACCCGATCCGCGAGCTGACGCGACCGATTTGGGAGCTCCGCTTCAACCTCACGACGTACGACGCCGCATACCTCGCGCTGGCGCGCTGGCTCGACTTCGGTCTGATCACGCTCGACGGCGCGCTCAGCGAGGCGGCCGCACGCGACGGACGTCTGGTCAGCCTGTGATGGCGCTCAGGCGCATCTGCGCGTAGACCTCGAGCGCAACCTGTCGGGGTCCGTCCGGTCGTGAACGTAGCTTCTTGCTCGTGTCTCACGATGCCCTGCGGCGCGGCGTGGCCGAGTTCATCGGCGCCTTCACGCTGACCTTCATCGGAGCAGGCGCGGCCGTCGCCGCCCACCAGATCCATGACCCATCGCTGATCGGCGTTGCGATCGCCAACGGCCTTGCGATCGGCGTGATGGTGTCGGCGATGGGCCACATCTCGGGCGCGCACTTCAACCCGGCGATCACCTTCGGCTTCCTGATAACGCGCCGCATCAAGCCGTCGCTGGCGGTTGTCTACTGGGTGTCGCAGTTCGCCGGGGCGGCGTTCGCCGCGCTGCTTGTGCGCGACCTGGTCCCCCACGCGCTCACCGACGCCGTGAAGCTCGGCGTGCCGGCGACCGGCAACGGCGTCGATGCCGCCTCGGCCTTCGGCCTCGAGGCGATCATGACCTTCTTCCTCGTATGGGTCGTGTTCGCCAGCGCCGTCGACGCGCGCGGCACGTTCAAGTCGATCGCCGGCCTCGCGATCGGCCTGACGATCACGATCGACGTGCTGTTCGGCGGCCCCTTCACGGGCGCCGCGATGAACCCCTCGCGCGCCTTCGGGCCGCAGCTCGTCGGCGACTACTGGTCGCACGCCTGGGTCTGGTACGCCGGGCCGATCGCCGGCGGAACCGTCGCAGCGCTGCTCTACGAGTTCCTCTACCTGCGCCCGGTCGAGGTCGAGCCGGTCGGATCCGCGGACAGCGGAGTGTTGGAGCCGCGCCCGGGCGAGACCGCTTAGGATGCACGTTCTCCTGCGTCCTTGCCTTGCTTGCCCAGCGATCCCCCTAACCGCGTAGCGACGACCCGCGTCTACCTGGCCCGCCACGGCCAGACCGCCTACAACCTGGAGGGCCGCTTCCAGGGCCAGCAAGCCGTCCCGCTCGACGACACCGGCCGCGTGGAGGCGACCGAGCTGGCCGCGCGCGCGGCCAGTCGAGACTTCGCCGCGTTGTGGTGCAGCCCGCTGCTGCGTGCGCGCGAAACGGCCGACATCGTCGCGCAGCGGATCGGCCTGCAGCCGCGCGAGGACGCGCGCCTGATGGAGACCGACGCGGGCGACTGGACGGACCGCTCGTTCGCAGACGTGCAGGCGGAAGCGCCCGAGCTGTTCGCCGCGTTCGCGAGTGCCGATCCCGATTTCGCCTTCCCCGGCGGCGAGTCCTTCGCCCATCAGGAGGTGCGTGTGGCGGCGGCGCTCGATGACGTGGAGGCCGGCGCGCTGCCCGCGCTCGTCGTGTGTCACGGGATGGTCATCCGCGCGGCGCTGTCGGTGCGCATCGGCCGCTGGCTGCCCTATGGCCAGCGCGTGCCAAATGGCGCACTCGTCCCACTCGAACCGAACGAGGACGAACTGGCGGAGCTCGGGCGCGCGCCGGCGCCGCAAGCCAGCTGATCACCGGAAGCCGGCCGGCCTTGGGCGCGTCAGCCGCGCGCCGCGAGCTCGGCGAGCAGCTCGGGCGCTTCGCGGGCCATGCGCGAGCGCGGCACGACGATGTCGAACCCGGCCTCGGTCGCCCGCGTCCGCACGGCGGCGTCGACATGCGAGTAGAAGGCGAGCGTGCGCACCCGCGCCAGCAGCCCGTCGCCGGACAGCGATTCGAGGATCCCCGCGCCGTCGAGCCGCTCGTCGGTGAGGTCGACGATCAGAACCTCGCCGGCGGGTGCCTCCGGGTCCCGGAGCCGCTCGCGCAGCCGCTGCTCATCGCCGATCAACTCGACCTCCTGCCCGGCGGCCGCGAGCGCTCCCTGCACGCGCGAGCCGAACAGCAGGTCCGGCACGAGCGCCAGTACGCGCGCCATCGCTACTGCGCCCGCAGGCGGCGAAACTCCTCGCGGGCCGACTCGGGGCGTCCCCACCCCGGCACGATCTCCACGCGTCCGCTGCGCGTCTCGCGCAAGGCCAGCTCACCGTCGATGCCGGCGTCGTCGAGCAGGCTCAGGGTTCCGTGTACCGTCTGCGCCGAGGCGGCATGCCCGAAGCGGTGCGCGACGAGCAGGCGCCAATGCCAATCGTGGTGCGAATAGGGACGCGCGTTGCACGTGACCAGATAGAGCGCGGCTTCCACGTAACGGGCCTCGTCGCCGATACGCAGGTCGAGCTCGAGATCGGTCCAATCGTCCGGCAGCGCGTCGACGGTCCGCTGGAAGTTGTCGGCCAGGCCCATCTTCGGCAAGCCTAGCGTGGCTATCCTCGCATCAGTGGCATCCACCGCGACAGACCTGCCAGGCGCCGAGCGTCGCGCGCTCACAGAGGGCTGCGGCTTGCTCGACCGCTCCGAGCGCGGCAAGCTCGCGCTGAGCGGCGCGGGCGCCGTGGAGTTCCTCAATGGCCAGGTGACCAACGAGCTCGCCGACCTGCATCCCGGCGAGGGATGCTACGCGGCGTTTCTCACGGCCAAGGGCAAGATGCTCGGCGATGTGCGCGTGCTCGCCGTCGGCGAGGGCGAGGGCGGGGCGCCGGCCGAGCTGGCGCTCGACACCGAGCGCGTCGCGTTGCAGGCGCTGTTCGACATGATCCGGCGCTTCAAGGTCGGCTACGAGGTCGAGCTTCACAAGCGCACGATCGAGCGCGGCCTGCTGTCGCTGATCGGCCCCGATGCCGAGGCGACCGCGGGTGTCGCTCAGAACGGGCCCGATCGGCTGGCGAGCGCCGAGCACGCGAACGTGGAAGTGCGGATCGATGGACTGGCCGCCCTCGCCGTGCGCACTGATGTGGGCGTCGACCTGCTTTGCGATGCGAGCGACAGCGAGCGACTGGGCGAGGCGCTGCTCGCGCGCGGCGCGCTGGCGGTCTCCGAGCAGGCGGCCGAGTGCGTGCGCGTCGAACGCGGCCGGCCGCGCTACGGAATCGACATGGACGACAGCACAATCCCCCAGGAGGCCGGGCTCAACGAGCGCGCGGTCAGCTTCACGAAGGGCTGCTATGTCGGGCAGGAGACCGTCGCGCGCCTGCACTACAGGGGCAAGCCAAACCGGCATCTGCGGGGCTTGCGCCTGTCCGCGCCGGCTCACCCGGGCGAGGAGCTGCGTCTCGGCGAGCGCAGCGTCGGGCGCCTCGGCAGCGTCGCGCTATCGCCCGAGCTCGGCCCGATCGCACTTGCGCTCGTGCGCCGCGAGGCGGAGCCGGGCGCAACCGTGAGCGTGGGCGAGCACGGAGCGACGGCCGACGTCGTCGAGCTTCCGTTCGGCCCCGCGCGCCCAGCGCGCTAATGGCTAGCCGCGGCACGGGCTAGCACGGTGGCCCGCCGCCGGGGGGTTCCGTCTTCTGAAAGGTCCGCCATTTGCGATTGATCGCTTTTCAGGTGCTTGTCTGCCCGCGCGAGCTTGGCTTGGACGCTCTCAAATGACGCTTCCTGCACGCGCTACGCTCTCCCTATGGCCGATGAGCAGCGCCCGGAGCCTACTGAGCGCACGCCGAAGGGATACGAAGTCCCGGTGCCGAAGCGTCGTGAGTTCTTCGGCAACCTCAAGAAGGTTGCCAAGCCACAGGCGGCGCCGCGACCGCCAGCACAGAGTCGACGACCGCCGCCGTCCCACGGCAGCGGTCGCGGAAGATAGCTCAGCCCGCAGAAACGGCGCGAACCAGCAGCAGCCTTGGAGCGAGCCTCAGGGTCGGTCCTCATCGAGTGTTTGACGCGCGGCTTGCCGTCAACGGACGTCTCATCAACCTCGACGTAGCCCGTCAGCGGCTTCCTGTCCTCAATCATCAGCTTGTTGCGGATCAACGTAAACATCCGCCAAGCGGTCTTATAGGTCACGCCAAGCTCGCGCTCAAGCTGCTTGGCCGACACTCCGCAGCGAGTGCTCGTCATCAGGTGGATGGCGAAGAACCAAAGCTGCAGCGAGGTCGAGGACTTGGCGAAGATCGTCCCG
>DATHGU010000031.1:0-3774 GCA_035317495.1 Solirubrobacteraceae bacterium | reverse complement strand
ATCTACGACTACCTGCGGCTGCTGTGGGCGCGCGTGGGCAAGCCGCACTGCCCGATCTGCGGACGTCCGATCGTCGGCCAGTCGGCCGAGCAGATCATCGACCAGGCGATGGAGCTCGCCGAGGGGACGCGCTTCATGGTGCTCGCGCCGGTCGTGCGCGGGCGCAAGGGCGAGTACGGCAAGCTGCTGGAGGAGCTCCGCGGCGACGGGTTCGCGCGCGTGAAGATCGACGACCGGGTGCGCATGCTGGAGGAGTCGATCGTGCTCGACAAGCGCTACAAGCACGACATCTCGGTGGTCGTGGATCGGCTGGTGATGCGCCACGACGTGCGCAAGCGGCTGGCCGACTCGATCGAGACGGCGGTTGGGCTGGCCGAAGGGCTCGTCGAGCTCGAGATCGTCGGCTCGACGAAGGACGAGCCGGCCGCCGAGCCGGCGCACGCCACTGGCGCCAAGGGCGCTCGAGCGGCGGCCGCGCAGATCGTCCCGGGCGAGTCGCCCGAGCCGGGCACGCTGTTCACGTTCTCCGAGCGCTTCGCATGTCCCGAGCACGGCCCGTCGCTGGTCGAGCTGGAGCCGCGGATCTTCTCGTTCAACTCGCCGCATGGCGCGTGCGACCGCTGCACGGGCCTCGGATCGCAGATGGAGATCGATCCCGAGCTCGTGGTGCCCGATCCGAGCCTGTCGATCGGCGAAGGCGCGTTGGCGCCGTGGGCCAACAGCAGCTCCAACTACTACGAGCAGGTCACCGAGGCGATCGCCGAGCGCTACGGCGTGGACCTGGAGGCGCCTTGGGAGGATCTGCCCGAGGAGCATCGCGACCTGTTCCTGCAGGGAACGAACGGCGAGCCCGTGCAGGTCAGCTACCGCAACCGATACGGACGACGGCGCTCGTACGCGACGCGCTTCGAGGGGATCGTGAAGAACCTCCAGCGGCGTTACCGCGAGACCGACTCGGAGTGGACGCGCGAGAAGATCGAGGAGTTCATGTCGCTGCGCGCCTGCCCAGTGTGCGGCGGGGCGCGGCTGCGCGCCGAGTCCCGCGCGGTGCTCGTCGGCGGCGCGCGGATCGAGGACTTCTGTGCACTTTCGGCGCGTCGTGCGCTCGAGTGGCTGGAGGAGGTGGAGCTGTCGGAGACCGACCGTCACGTAGCGCGGTTGATCCTGCGCGAGATCTCGGAGCGGCTGCAGTTCCTGGAGAACGTCGGCATCGGCTACCTGTCGATGGACCGCGCCGCCGCCACGCTGTCCGGCGGCGAGGCGCAGCGAATTCGCCTCGCGACGCAGATCGGCTCCTCGCTGGTCGGCGTGCTGTACATCCTCGACGAGCCGTCGATCGGCCTGCACCAGCGCGACAACTCGAAGCTGATCGGCACGCTGGAGCGGCTGCGCGACCTCGGCAACACGGTGATCGTCGTCGAGCACGACGAGCAGACGATGCGCGCGGCCGACCATCTCGTCGATCTCGGGCCCGGAGCGGGTGAGCACGGTGGGGAGATCGTCGCGCAGGGGACCGCGGCCGACGTCCAGCGGGTCGAGGGCTCGCTCACGGGGCAGTTCCTGTCCGGCGCCCGAACGATCGAGACGCCCTCGCAGCGGCGCAAGCCGAGTGGCTACGTGGAGATACTCGGCGCCCGCCAGCACAACCTGCGCGAGATCGACGTGCACATACCGCTCGGCGTGCTCACCTGTGTCACCGGCGTGTCGGGCTCGGGCAAGTCGACACTTGTCAACGACGTGCTGTTCAAGGCGGTCGCCAACCGCCTGCATCGCGCGCGACAGCGTCCGGGAGCTCATCGCGCGATTCATGGCCTCGAGCAGCTCGACAAGATCGTCCAGGTCGACCAGTCGCCGATCGGGCGCACGCCGCGCTCCAACCCCGCCACTTACACCGGCCTGTTCGACGTGATCCGCGACCTGTTCTCGAAGACGCAGGAGGCCCGCGTGCGCGGCTACAAGCCGGGCCGCTTCAGCTTCAACGTGAAGGGCGGGCGCTGCGAGGTGTGCCGCGGCGACGGGCAGATCAAGATCGAGATGCACTTCCTGCCCGACGTGTACGTCCCCTGCGAGCAGTGCCACGGCAAGCGCTACAACCGCGAGACGCTCGAAGTGCGCTTCAAGAGCAAGAGCATCGCCGACGTGCTCGACATGTCGGTCGAGGAGGCACTGAAGTTCTTCGAGCACATCCCGAAGATCCGCCGCCGGCTCGAGACGCTTCACGCGGTCGGCCTCGGATACGTGCGGCTGGGACAGCCGGCGACCACGCTGTCCGGCGGCGAGGCACAGCGCGTCAAGCTCGCGACCGAGCTCTCGAAGGTGGCGACCGGGCGCACGCTGTACATCCTCGACGAGCCGACGACGGGCCTGCACTTCGCCGACGTGCAGCGTCTTCTGGCGGTGCTGCAACGGCTGGTCGACGCGGGCAACAGCGTGGTCGTGATCGAGCACAACCTCGACGTGATCAAGTCCGCCGACCGGCTGATCGACATGGGGCCGGAGGGCGGGGAGGAGGGCGGGCTGGCGATTGCCGTCGGCACCCCCGAGGATGTCGCCGCCGAGCCGGCCTCGCACACCGGTGCGTTCCTCGCCGAGCTGCTCGCCCCGGCGGCGCGGGCCGGTAAGCCCGCCGCCGGCAAGCGGCGAGCGAAGCTCGCGGCGGCGGCGTAGTCGTCCGCGCGGCGCAAGCGCGGCGGCACCTGCGAAGCTGGCGCGATGGCAGAAATCGCCCGTCGCGCCCGGCTGTGGGCGCAGAAGTGGCGTTGGTATGAGCGCAACTCGCTGCCCTGGAACCGGGCGCGGATCCACTGGCAGTTCCTGCGCCGCGAAGCCTTCGTGCGCTGGCCGGTGCACGGCAACGTGCTCGAGTCGCTGCACGCTGGTCGCCTCGAGATAGGCGCGGGTGCGCTGCTCGAGCCGGGCGTCTGGATCACCGCGCCGGGCAACGCGCGCGTGCGAGTCGGCGCGGGCACGTTCCTCAACAAAGGCGTGATGCTCGCCGCGCACGAGCTCGTCGAGATCGGCGCGCACTGCATGCTCGCAAACGGCTGCTTCGTGAGCGACGCCAGCCACCGTTTCGACGATCCGCACAAGCCGATCACCTGGCAGGGATTCGAGAGCAAGGGGCCGACGCGGATCGGCGAGAACTGCTGGCTCGGCGCGAACGTCGTCGTCACCAGCGGGGTCACGATCGGCGAGCGCTGCGTGATCGGCGCGAACAGCGTGGTGACCACCGATATCGAGCCGTTCTCGATCGCCGCCGGCGCCCCGGCCCGTGTGCTGCGGCGGATCGAGTACGTGTAGCGTCCGGACCATGGACCTGTACGAGGCGATGCGCTGTGCCCCGACGAGCCGGCGCTTCAAGCCGGATCCCGTGCCGCGCGAGCTGCTGGTGCGGGCGCTCGAGGGCGCGCGCTTCGCGCCGAGTGGTGGCAACCGTCAGGGCTGGCGGGTCGTGGTGGTCGAGGATCTCGAGCGGCGCACTGCGCTGCGCGAGCTCTATCTGCCCCGCTGGCGCGCCTACCTCGAGCAGACGGGCGGGGCGAAGATGCTTGCCGATCCCGACGAGTTCGACCCGGCGCGCGTGCGAATGGTCCGGCGCGCCGACGACTACGCCACCCATCTGGAGGAGGTGTCCATGCACCTCGTCGTGGGCGTGCGCCTCGAGGACCTCGCCGTGACCGACGCCGCGCTGCCGCGTCAGAGCATCGTCGGCGGCGCCTCGATCTACCCGTTCGTGCAGAACCTGCTGCTGGCGCTGCGGGGCGAGGGCCTCGG
>DATHGU010000030.1:0-2077 GCA_035317495.1 Solirubrobacteraceae bacterium | reverse complement strand
CCTGAGCCCCGATCGCGGAGAGCTGACCGCCATCCTGCGGACGCGTTGGCAGCCGGCGGGCAACAGCATCGCCCGCCGGATTCTCAATCGAGCCCAGGCGGTCATGCGCCACCTGCGCAGCGCCCGTCAAGTCGAACGGGTAAACAGCGTGCCCGGCCTTTACGCGCTGAGCGACGGCCGCCTGCAGGCCCCGGATCGATGGGCGAACACCACCTACGTCGAGCACCCGCCCGCGCCGCCTCAGCTTGAGGACCAGCTCGTCGCGATCGGCCCGCGCCAGTGGACCCGGCATCCCGGCGGGCGCTGGCAGCTCCTGCCACAGACCGGCGCGCTGCCGTTCCGCACCCCGACCTTGTTCACCTGGTCCAGCTACGCCGAGGCGGTGCGCCTGATCGGCGTCGAGCGCCGTCACGGCCAGGCACTGGGGACGCTAGCGCTGATGGACCCCGGCACACCGGCGTGGTGGACGCTACGCGTCGAACTCACCACCGGCCGCGTGCTCGACACGCAACTCATCACCTCCGGGCACTTCATCAGCGCCCGGTACAGCCAGTTCAACAGCGCTCCGCCGATCCGCACACCCACGAGCCCACGAGCATGAGCGACCCGGCCTCCAAGCCCGCGCCCTCACGCCCCAAGCCCATCCGCTGGGCGCTTCGCGGGCTCGCCGCAAGCGTCCCCCTACTGCTTATCGGACTGCTCATCTACGGCGTTACTGCGCAGAGCCCGAATGCGAGCATCGACGACGCCCTGAGCCGTGGGCGGACCACGATCGCACCGTCGTTTCGCCTCGCGGTGCTCCAAGCAGGTTCGCTCGGGACGCCCCTTGAAGCGAAGCTCGCCGCGGCGTTCCGCAAGAAAATTGTCACGCTGAGCGACCTGCGTGGGACACCCGTGGTGTTGAACTTCTGGGCCTCCTGGTGCGTGCCCTGTCAAGAAGAGGCGTCGACCTTGGAGCGCGCTTGGCGCCAGCAGGCGCGGCCGCGCGGCGTGCTGTTCCTTGGCCTTGACATGCAGGACGTGACCACCGACGCTCACAGCTTCATCCGCCACTACGCGATCGACTACCCCAACATCCGCGACCCCTCAAACGACATCGCGCGCGCCTACGGAGTGACCGGCGTGCCCGAGACGTTCTTCATCGGCTCGGACGGTCACATCGTCGGCCACATAATCGGCGCCAGCTCGACCGCGCGGTTGACGGCGGGGATCAGTGCCGCGCTCGCCGGCCACGTCGAGCACGCTAGTCGAGGGGGCGAGCAGCGGCCGCTGCAGTAGACGCCGGGGCTGCGGAACCGTCTACGTGCGCCTGCTACTCGCCCGGCGCCCAGTTGTTCTGGAAGCTCGTCGGGAACGAGCCGGGCTTGCCGTAGCCGACGACGATGTTGTCATGCGGCTTCATAACGTAGCCGACCGGATTGGCAACGGGCTTGCCGTTGGCGTAAACCGCGAGCGCGTTGCCGGAACTCGCCATGTAACTGCCGAGCTGGGTGCCGGTGAACTTGACGCCCCAAATCGTGAAGAATTGGCCGAGCGTAAATGGGTACTGTTCGCTTGACTCGATGTGCATGACTCCGCTCGTGTCGTGCGTGTGCAAGGAGGCCATAGACGCACCTTCGGGTTCGATGCCGACGTTGGCGGGCACCGGCACCTGCTTGCCGCTGACATACACCCGCAGAGCCGCGTGGACGTGGTAGGCACCGTCCATCCCGGTGGGCAGGTTGAGAGCGGCCAACCGCGTTTGCAGTCCGCCGTACTCGGGCGGCCACGGCGCCGGCGTGGCCTGCAGCCCCGCCGCAGCGCCGGCGCCGCTCACCGCCGTTTTTGACCCGCCCCCGCCGCTGCTGGCGATCAGCACGATGACGGCGGCGACTACGAGCGCGCCTATCGGGACGCCGATCATCGTCAGGCGCTTGCGGCGGGTCGCGCTGGCCTGCTCTGCCGCTTCGAGCGCCTTTCGCTCCGCGCGCGCTTGCTCGCGGCGCTGCTTGCGAGTCAGCTGCTCCTCGTCCAAGCGTGAGCTCACGGCACGGCCCGCCGACGCGGGTGGTGTTCGATCGGATGCCGCGCCGCTACC
>DATHGU010000029.1:0-2339 GCA_035317495.1 Solirubrobacteraceae bacterium | reverse complement strand
TGCCATAAGCGCAGCCAGCACTGTGCCGATCGTCCTAAGCCGTTTCATGGTCTGCTACTCCATTCGATTGTGACTTCCCCGACACCGGAGCCCCACGCCATCCGGTACAGCAAGCGGCAGTGCACCCGCACAGATCGTGACAAGCAGCATCGCCGTTCGACAGATCGGGATTGCCGCCAGCGTGCCACACGCGCGGCGCTCACGTCAAGCAATGCTCAAAGATGTCTCTCACTGCACCGCCGCTCCTAGGCTACAACGCGCGCGGGCGAACGCTCCGGAAAGGGCACCCTATGATCGCTTTCCCCCTTTCCGCCGAGCCCATAGAGGAGCCGACTACTGCTCTTTACGGTGGGTGTCGCGCAAACCCCAGGTCCGTCCGAGCAGATTAAGAGACTTCAGGGCATGGCTATGAACTTCTTGGCGTGTGATCGTGAGCAGGCGTTCCTGATGCCCCCGGACCCGCGTGATTGGCTGCCGGAGGACCACCTGGCGTGGTTCCTGTTGGCCTCGGTTGAGCAGATGGATCTGTCGGCGTTCTTCGCTGCCTATCGGCGAGACGGCTGGGGTCGGGCGGCGTTCGAGCCGTCGATGATGGTCTCGCTCTTGCTGTACGCCTACGCGAGAGGTGAACGCTCATCGCGGGGAATCGAGCGCAAGTGCGTGGAGGACGTCGCCTACCGGGTGATCGCCGCTCAGCAGAAGCCCGATCACGCGACGATCGCGAGGTTCCGTGCGCGCCACGAGAGCGCGCTGGCCGAGCTGTTCAGCTCGGTGCTCTCGTTGTGCAAGGAGGCGGGGCTGGTGAAGGTGGGGGTGATCGCGATCGACGGCACGAAGGTGCACGCGAATGCCTCGCATCACTCAAACCTCGATTACGAGCAGCTCGCGCGGGAGATCCTCAAGGAGGCTGGCGAGATAGACGCGGCCTGAGGATGAGCTCTACGAAGACGCGCGTGGCGATGAGCTGCCCGAGCACTTGCGGACCAGCGAGGGGCGGCGTGCCGCTCTGGCAAAGGCCAAGCAAAAGCTCGAGCGCGACCGCGCCAAGAACGGGAGCGCGAAGACCGAGGCGGCTGGGCACGTCGAGGCTCGCGCGGTGAAGATCGAGCTTGACTCAGAAGTGATCGTCCCGCGGATTCAGGGTCGCGATGGATGGCTGCTTGAGGCTCGCCGCCAGCTCGATGAGCACCGCCGTCGCCAGGCAAAGCCGATCGTCCGCTCGCGCGCGCAGCGGCTATTGGAGTCAGAGCGACGACTGCAACAAGACCTCGCAGTCGAGCGCTACGCGAACGAGGCCTATGAGCACTACCGCGCGAACGAACGGGACACTCAAGGCCGACGGCTCGGCCGCCCACCGAAGCCATATGAGCCGCCCGAGACACCCGCGGGCAAGCTCAACACGACCGATCCGGACTCGCGCAACGTGAAGACCCCGCGCAGCTACGCGCAAGGCTACAACGCCCAGGCCGTCGTGAACGAGGACCAGATCGTGCTCGCCGCCGAGGTGAGCGCAAGCTCCCCGGACTTCGGGCACCTGCAGCCGATGGTCCAAGCGACGAAGAGAGAACTCCAGGCGATTGGTGTGACAGAGGCTCCCGGGGTCGCTGTTGCCGACTCGGGCTATTGGAACGAGGAGCAGATGGATGCCGTCGTCGCAAACGAGCATGTCCAAGTGCTGATCCCACCCGACGCCGGCAAGCGCGAGACGCCTCGGCCGGGGTGGCAGGGAGGAAGGTACACATCGATGCGCGAGGCACTCGCGACCGACTACGGCGGCGGGCTCTACAGACGACGAAAGGTGATGGTCGAGCCGGTGTTCGCGCAGACCAAGCACAACCGGCGAATCGACAGCTTCCGACGTCGAGGACGATCCGCGGTGCGCTCCGAATGGCGGCTGATCACCGCCACCCACAACCTACTGAAGCTCCACAAGCACCAGATAGCCGCTGCCCGGGCCTGAAAGATCGCCCTGGGCGGCCACCGGGCCGCCGGGCAGTACCTACGGCCCGAGGAACACAAACCGCACGCCGGGCGATCGCCGCCACAAACCTCGCTACCACCGTGGCCGCCAGCCTTTGCGCGACACCCACTACGTAGCTCGGGTCCTGAGAGACGTAGACCGACCTCGGCCCGACACTACTTCTGCGACTGCGGTACGCCGACCATTTCCTCGAAGATCACGGCCGCCGGCTTGGTTTTGAGCTGCGCGCCCCTGTATTGCTTGCACTGCTCGACGATGAATCCGGGGGTGCAGCTCGTCTTGAACGACCACTTCCTCGCGTTGCCCGCCACGAGTCGCGCCAGCGCCAATTGCCCTTTGAGGCCCTTGTTGCCGGCCT
>DATHGU010000028.1:0-3974 GCA_035317495.1 Solirubrobacteraceae bacterium | reverse complement strand
GCCGCCGGCTTGGGGAGCAGCTGCTGGGCCTGCACCTTGGTGAACTGCGCGAAGGAGCCCCACGTCGTCTCATAGCCCCAGATCTTCTGCGAGGGGGCCGCCATCGGATCCAGGCCGTGGACCTCGGGGTCCTCGTAGGAGGCCTGGTTGCAGTGCACGACGACCTCGTCGCCGGGCTTCCAGCGCGTCACGCCGGCGCCGACCTTCCACACCACTCCCGAGGCGTCGGAGCCGCCGATGTGGTGACCGAACTCGGGGTGGTCGCCGTACTTCATGACGGACACGGGCTTGCCGAGCGCCGCCCACACGTTGTTGTAGTTCACGCCCGCCGCCATCACGCGCACGATCACCTCGAAGGCGCCGGGCTCGGGGACCTCGATCTCCTCCAGTTGGAAGGCGTCCTTCGGTTCGCCGAAACGCTCCTCGCGGATGACCCACGCGGCCATCGTCTTGGGCAGCTCGCCGGGCTCGACGTCTACCGAGGGCATCTGTTGCAGATCGATCGCCACGTGCTCTGAAACCTCGCGTGTAGGGGACGGGGTGAGCCAGCAATCCTACCCGCGGGGTGGCTCGCGGGGAACGGCGGGCACGGATTCCGCCTCTCCGGCCGAGCGTGCCGCCCGCTCAGACCTGCACTGTCTCAGGCTCGCGGGGGCGCCCGGCGCCCGGCGCTCCCGCGGCGCTCGCGGGTGGCGCCTGCTCGGCGGCCCCCGGCGCGAGCTGCGCTGCCTCGAGGTCCGGAAGCTCGGCTGGCCCACGCCTGATCAGCGCCGCCGCGGCTATCGCGCCCACGAGCGCGACGGCCGAGCCGAGCAGCAGCCCGTAGTGCAGCGCGTAGACGAAGGCCTGCTGACCGGCATCGACGACCTGCGTCGTCACGCCGTGCCGGACGCCGCCCGACCCCAGGTCGCCGGCCAGACGCGCGCGCTCGGCGGAGGGTAGGGCGGGGAGCAGCTGGTCGATCTTCGATCGCCCGAGCGTGGCGACCATCGCGCCGAGCACGGCCACGCCGAAGGTGCCGCCGACCATGCGGTTCATCGACAGGATCCCCGACGCCACGCCCGCCTTCGCGCGGTCGACGGCGTTCATCGCCGCGAGGCTCATCGGAGACATCACGAAGCCCATCCCGATGCCCATCAGCACGAAGCCGGGCAGGAGCGCGCCGTAGCCGCTGGAGACGGCCAGGTGCGATTGCCAGAAGAGCGCTCCCGATACCGCCAGCAGCCCGAACGTGATGAGCGGGCGCGATCCGATCCGATCCGCAAGCCGTCCGGCCAGCGGGGCGATCACGATGATCATCATCGTCGAGGGCAGGAAGCGCACGCCGGCCTGCAGCGGCGTGTAGCCGCGGATGTTCTGCATGTAGAGGGCGAGGAAGAAGAACATCGCGAGCATCGCGAAGCTGACGATGAAGGCGACGATGTTCGCGCCGAGGAACGTGCGCGAGCGGAAGAAGCTGAAATCGACCATCGGCACGCGGCGGCGCCGCTCGATGATCGCGAAGGCGGCCAGCCCGACGATCGCGACGGCGAACATCGCGAGCTCGCGCGCCGAGCCCCAGCCCCATCCATTGCCCTCGACGAGTGCGAGCACGAGGGCGGCGAGGCCGATCGTGAGGGTCAGCACGCCTGGAACGTCGACCGTTCGCTCGACCGTTTCGTCGCGCGACTCGCGCACGGCGAACAGCGCGATCACGACGGCGCCGACGGCGACGGGCAGGTTGAGGAAGAAGATCGACTGCCAGCTGACGCTCTCCACCAGGAAGCCGCCCACGACCGGGCCGATCGCCAGTGCCATCGCCGACACGCCCGCCCAGGTGCCGATCGCCTTGCCGCGCTCCTCGGCGGGGAAGGCGTTGGTGATGATCGACAGCGTCGCCGGCATCATCAGCGCCGAGCCGACGCCCTGCACCGCCCGCCATGCGACCAGCCACGTGTCGCTCGGCGAGAAGCCGATCGCGCCGCTGGACAGCGCGAAGATGACGACGCCCGCGAGAAACACCTTGCGACGCCCGAAAAGGTCGCCGAGGCGCCCCCCGGTTACGAGCAGCACGGCGAACGACAGCGTGTAGGCGTTGACGGTCCACTCGAGCGACGAGGTCGAGGCGTGCAGGCTGCGCTGGATCGACGGCAGCGCCACGTTGACCACCGTGTTGTCGAGCATGATCATGAACAGCGCGAAGCACATCGCCCCCAGTGCCCACCAGCGGCGGTTGCCGTCGTTCATCTGCAGTGATCTGATTCGCTCGGTCACGTATCTTTCTATTTATTGATGGGTCGGTAGGCGGCGATGTCGGCGCGGCGTTCGAGAATCAGGCCGAGCGCGTGCTCCAGCGCGAGCGCCTCCTCGTCGGCGAGCGAGCTCATCAGCTCCTGCAGCGCCGACAGGCGCGCCTCGTTGAGCGCGCGCGGGACCGAGTGCCCGGCGTCAGTGAGCCAGACGCGCTTCATGCGCCGGTCGCTCGCGTCCTCCTCGCGCCGCACGAAGCCGCGCTCGAACAGGCCGTCGACGGCGCGGCTCATGGTGGGCAGCGACACGCCGAGCGACTCGGCGAGCGCCTTCACCGAGCGCTCCTCGCCGTCCATCTCCAGCGCGCACAGCGCCTTGATCTGCGTAAACGACAGGTCGAGCTCGGCGATCGCGTTGAAAGTGCCCATGTTCGCCGTGCGCAGCAGGTAGTTGGCGAGCGCGGCCATGTCTCGCGAGACCGCGTCGCGGTCTGCCGCGTTCGCTACGACATTTGCTTGCACGTGCGCAAGTATATTTCTGGCGCAACCATTGCGTGTGTGACGTCCATCACATATATGTCCGGTAGGTATGTATAATGTAGTCATGGACGGAGATCCTCCCGCCAGAGCCAAGCGCGACCGCAACAACCCAGTCCGTCGCCGGTCGTCCGAATCGGACTACTCGCTGATGGAGTTCATGCGCGTCTTCCCCGACGATGCGGCCTGTCTGGACCGGCTCTGGCGCGACCGCTTCGCCCCGGATGGGCACCACGCCTACTGCCCCTCTAAGAAGTGCCAGAGGGAGCGGAAGTTCCACCGCACGAAGACCCGAGCGTCCTACACCTGCGACTCATGCGGGCTGCACGTCCATCCGCAGAAGGGCACGATCTTCGAGCGGTCCTCGACCTCGCTGCACCTGTGGTTCTACGCGATGTACCTGATGGCAAGCACTCGCTGCGGGATCTCCGCGAAGCAGATGGAGCGCGAGATCGGCGTCACGTACAAGCAGGCGCACAAGATGATGAAGCGCATCCGGACGCTCATGGGGGACGACGGCGAGCCGCTGTTTGGCGACGTTGAGATTGACGAGACCTCCTGGGGCGGCAAGCCGCGCAAACCGCATGGCCAGCACGCCTATCTCGCAACCGGTCCGAGCAGGCAGGGCCAGCGTCCCGCTACCGACAACAAAACGACGGTGCTAGGGATGGTCGAGCGCGGCGGTCGCGTCCGGTTCCGGGTGATCGCCTCCCGTCACGGCGCGGTCCTTAGTAGAGCCGTGACCGCGAACGTCAACCCCGACTCCATCATCTTCACCGACGACTGGGCCTCATATCGGCCACTGAAAGACCGCTACATCGACCACAAGGTCGTCAACCATTCAGCCGGCGAGTACGTTCGCGGGTGACACCTACACGAACACGATCGAGGGCGCGTTCGGGAACATGAAGACCGGGATGCGCGGCGTCTACAAGAAGGTTTCCCCGCGCTATTTGCAGTCCTACCTGGACGAGTATGCCTGGCGGCACAACGCCAAACGCGGCGAGGGCGCACTGTTCAAGCAGCTGCTAGACCGTGCAGCAGGCGACTAAACACCTTGGCTGGCGCCTGGCGGGCCTGTTCGCCCTAACCATCTTCGTCCTGTTCCTGGTCGCCATCGTCACGCTTCCGGAGGGAGAAGGTCCAGACGAGCCGACGTTCGCGCTCATCGTCATAGGCATCTTTGCCGCAATCTCAGCGCGGGCCTAT